>NZ_JBVJVK010000007.1:0-259706 GCF_055603705.1 Actinosynnema sp. NPDC037264
CGCCCCCGCCAAAGCCCCCCTTGTTTCCCGTCCGCCCAAGGCGCCAAAGGGGGTCCCCCCCCCCCCCCCCCCCCCGCCCCCCACCCCCCCCCCCGCCCCCCCCCCCGCCCCCCCCCCCCGAGATCCGGGACGCCGTGTGCGACGGCGTCCTCTCCCCGACCAGCCGGATGAACTGCGTGGCCCCGGGTCAGTTCGGCCGCGGCGCCCGGCGGTCCGCCCGCTGGGCGAGTTCGTCGGCGTCCACGAGGTCGACCATGGGCTTGCCCGGCTCGCACAGCATGGTGACGGTGAACCGCACCGGGATGTCGTCGCGGTTGTTGCCGTCCTGGTAGTGGATGACATCGCCACCCGGTTCCCAGAACGCCTCGCCCGCTCGCACGACGCGCGCCGGTTCGCCTTCGAGCTCGAAGACCATCTCGCCCTCCAGCACGTAGCCGAAGGCCGGTCCGGGGTGCCGGTGCGGCGGGGTGCCGGGGTCGCCGGGCGGGTACTCGACGACGACGGTCATCGCGTGCGCACCGGCCGGGATGACGGGTGGGTGCGCTTCCTGCACCACGGTGAACGACATGGCAAGACCTCCTTGAGGAACGGGATCACCAGCGAAGACCGGACACCTCCGGGTTTTGTGACGCGCCGGCGGTGTCACAGCCCGCCGCTCGGCTCGGTCCTGGCCGGCACCTGCGCCCGCCTGCCCTCGGTCGGGCGGGGGCGCCAGTCAAGCGGTGCTGCGCCACTCGCCGTGCCCGGTCGCGGTCGTCCGGCCCGACGCGAGCCCACCGGCGCCGTGAGGACGCCCCTCTGCCGCGGGCACTGTGACGTTCGTCCGGTCTTCCCGCGGTCACCGATCCGAGGGCTGTCCGGTCTTCCCGGTCAGCGGGCCGTTCGCCCGCGTGCCTTCGAGGAAGGACCACCATGACCGGCATCACCACGATCGAGGACCTGCGCGCGCACCCGCAATGGGCGATCGAGCTGGAGCACGCCACGCTGCCGCCGTACCTCTGCGCCCTGTACTCCCTCGATCCCCAGCGCAACGCCGAGGCCGCCGAGGTCGTCGGCACCGTGTTCGCCGAGGAGATGCTGCACCTGCTGCTGGCGGCGAACCTGCTCAACGCCGTCGGTGGCGACCCGGTGCTCGACGCGCCGCACCTGCTGCCGACCTACCCCCACCCGCTGCCCCACAGTGACGGGTCCGTGCGGGTCGGGCTCGCCCCGTTCGGCCCGGCCGCCCTGGAGGTGTTCCTGCACATCGAGCAGCCCGCCCGTGCCGACGGGCCCGCGCAGACCGAGGGCTACGCCACGATCGGCCAGTTCTACGCGGCGATCGAGCAGGGTCTGCGCGACCTGTGCGCCTCGCTCGGCGGGGAGGCCGTGTTCACCGGCGACCCCGGGCGGCAGGTCCGCGACTTCCGCCTGCGCCGGGGCGGCGGTCGGGCGATCGCGGTGCAGGACCTGGAGTCGGCGCTCGCGGCGATCGGCGAGATCGTCGAGCAGGGCGAGGGCGCGGCCCGCACGGAGGTCTGGGACGGCGACCGGGACGTGTTCCACCCTGACCGCGACGAGGTCGCGCACTACTACCGGTTCGTGGAGTTGAAGCGGGGCAGGCGGTTCCGGGCGGGTGACACGCCGCGGTGCGGCCCCACGGGCGAAGAACTGCCCGTGGACCTCGGTGGTGTGGCGCCGATGCGGCCGAACCAGCGCACGGCGGACTACGCGCCGGGCAGCCCCGTCCGGCTCGCGCAGGAGGAGTTCAACGACACCTACTGCGGACTGCTGCACCTGTTGGAGGAAGCGTTCACCGGGAGCCCGGCGCGGCTCGGCGCTTCGGTCGGGGTCATGTACGCGCTGCGCGAGCAGGCGCGTGCGCTGATGCGGATGCCCAGTGGCGACGGTCGGACGACGGCGGGTCCGACGTTCGAGTACGTGCCGAAGGAGCAGCGGCGCGACCGCACCGGGTGACGCACGGGCGACTTGCCGGCCGCGAGGCGGCCGGGAGGCGGTCGCCAGGCGGTCGCTGGGGTCATCGCAGGGTTGAGCCGGGGGCCAGGTCGAGCAGTGGCAGTTCGGGCCTGGTCGGCAGGCCTTCCCAGTCGCCGACGGTCATGACGGCGAACGCGGCCGTCGTGTTGGCCCGCGCCAGGCACGCCGCCGGGTCGAGGCCGTCCAGCAGGCCGGACAGGTAGCCGGCCGTGAACGCGTCGCCGGCGCCCACCGGGTCCACGGCCCGGACCCGGTGGGCGGGCGCGGTCCAAGTGCCGGTGGCGGTGCGCACCCGGGCGCCGTCCGCGCCGAGCTTGGTGACGACGTGGTCGCCGGGGCTCCCGACGAGGTCGAGCTCCTCGGGCGAGCCGATGACCACGGATGCCTTGCGCGCCAACGGGGTGAGCACCCGTGACGCCTCCGCCGCGGACCACAGGCGGCTGCGGTGGTTGACGTCGAAGGACACCAGGCCGCCCTGGTCGAGCACGTGGTCCACGGCGGCGTGGGTGGCGGCCAGCGGTTCGGCGCCGAGCGCGGGCGTGATGCCGGTGACGTGGAGCAGCCGGGCGCCGCCGGTCAGGCCCGCCACCACGTCCTGCCCGGTCAGGCGTGACCCGGCGGACCCGGCGCGGTGGTACAGCACGCGGGTCACGTCAGGGGTGCGCTGCTCGAACAGGATCAGCCCGGTGGGCGCGTCCTCGTCTCGGACCACCGCGGAGGTGTCCACGCCCTCTGCCCGCAACGTCCGCAGCACCAGCTCGCCCGGCTCGTCCGCGCCCACGCGGCCCACCCACCGGGCGGTGTGGCCCAGCCTGGCTAGCCCGATGGCCACGGTGCTCTCCGCGCCGGCGATCGAGGTGGTGGCGGTCGAGCCGAGGCGCCAGCCGCCGGTCGACCGCAACGACATCATGGTCTCGCCGAACGCGATCGCGTCGATCACGCCCCGACCGCCTTCGCGACGAACGCGCGGGCCCGCCGGGCCAACCCCGCCAGGTCTCCCCCGTCGGGCGCGTCACCGGTGAGCGGCGAGCCGATGCCGACGGCGACCGCGCCGGCCGCCAGGTACCGCTCGACGTCGTCCACGCCGATGCCGCCCACCGGGACGAGCGGGACGTCCGGGAACGGTGCGCGCAGCGCGGCGACGTGCCCGGGTCCGAGCGAGGACGCCGGGAACACCTTGACCGCCGCGGCGCCCGCGCGGTGCGCCGCAAGGACTTCCGTGGGGGTCAACGCGCCCGCCAGGACCGGCAGCCCCAGCCCGACCGACGCCTGCACGCCTTCACCCAGGGCCGGGGTCACGGCGAAGGTCGCACCCGCGTCCCGCGCCCGGCGGGCGTCGTCGGCGGTCAGCACGGTGCCCGCGCCGACGTGGACACCCGGGCCCGCGGTCGCGGCGACGCGCTCGATGACCTTGAGCGCGTCGGTGCCCGTGAGCGACACCTCCACCAGCGAGATCCCGTTGTCCACGAGCACGGCGGCGACGCGCTCGCACGCCTCGGCGTCGCGCCCGCGGATGATGGCCATCAGCCGGTGGTCACGCAGTGCCTCGATCAACCGCACGTCTTCCTCCGCTCCTCGTCACCACTCGGCGAACGAACCGTCGTCGTGCCGCCACACCGGGGGTCGCCACCGGTGTCCGACCGCGTCCGCGCGCCGCACCGCGTCCTCGTCGACCTCGATCCCCAGGCCGGGCGCGTCCCAGCGGCGGATCGCGCCGTCGTGGAAGGTGAACGGGGTGCGGTCGAGCACGTAGTCGAGCAGTTCGGCGCCCCGGTTGTAGTGGATGCCGATGCTCTGCTCCTGGATCAAGAAGTTGGGGGTGGCGAACGCGACCTGGAGGCTGGCGGCCAGCGCGATGGGGCCCAGGGGGCAGTGCGGTGCCAGCAACGCGTCGTGGACCTCCGCCAGGGACGCGATGCGCCGCACCTCGGAGATGCCGCCCGCGTGGGACAGGTCCGGCTGCACCACCGCGACGCCGGCGCGCAACGCGGGCAGGAAGTCCGCTCGCGAGTACAGGCGTTCACCGCAGGCGATCGGCACGGGACTCGCCCTCACGACGTCGGCGAGCCGGTCGCGGTGCTCGGGCAGGACCGGTTCCTCCACGAACAGCGGGTGGAGCGGCGCCAGCTCGGGCAGCACGCGCAGGGCGGCGGCCGTGGTGAACCGGCCGTGGAAGTCCACGGCGACATCGCGGTCGTCCCCGATGACCTCGCGCACCGCGGCCAGGCGCGCGACGACGGCGGCGGTCTCGGAGCGGGTCGGGATCGGGCCCGTCCGGCCGCTCGCGTTGACCTTCACGGCGGTGAGCCCGGCGGCGACCTGCGCGGCGGCGGCGTCCGCGACCTCGGCGGGCTCGTCACCGCCGATCCACCCGTACACGCGGACCCGGTCGCGGACCGCGCCGCCGAGCAGTCGGTGCACGGGCACGCCGAGCGACTTGCCGAGGATGTCCCACAGGGCCTGGTCGACGCCGGCGGCGGCGCTGGAGAGGACGGGGCCGCCGCGGTAGAACGCGGACTTCGTCATCACCTGCCACAGGTCCTCGATGCGGCCCGGGTCGGCGCCGACGAGCAGGTCGGACAGCTCCTCGACGGCCGCGCGCACGGTCTCCGCCCGGCCTTCCACCACCGGTTCGCCCCAGCCGGTGACGCCTTCGTCGGTGCTGACGCGGCAGAACAGCCAACGGGGTGGGACCAGGAACGTCTCGACGGCGGTGATCTTCACGCGGCGCCCTCCTCTCTGGTCGCGACGACCGGTCAGGACGAGGTCTTGTAGACGCTCCACCCGCCGTCGACCGGCACGCAGGCGCCGGTGACGAACGAGGCGTCGTCGCCGACCAGGAAGGCGATGACGGCGGCCACCTCCGCCGGGCGGCCGAGGCGTCCCACGACGGTCTGCTCGGCGCTGGCGCGGCGGTCGTCGGGCCCGATGTCGTCCCAGGCGGCGGTGAGCACCGGCCCGGGCAGGACCGCGTTGACGCGCAGCTCGGCGCCGTACTCGGCGGCCAGTTGGCGGGTCAGGCCGGTCAGCCCGGCCTTGGCCGAGGCGTAGGCGGCGCGCCCCGGCAGACCGACGAGGGCGTGCACGGAGGAGGTCAGCACCACCGCGCCGCGCCGGTCGCGACGCAGGTCGGGCAGGCACTCGCGGACGCCGAGGAACGCACCGGTGAGGTTGACCGCGAGCTGCCGTTCCCAGGACCGCGTGGTGGTCTCGTGCGCGGGCCGCACGTCGACCGTGTACGCGTTGTTGACCAGCACGTCGACCGGCCCCAGCTCGTCGCGGCAGACGCGGACCGCCCGGGCCCAGTCGGATTCGGAGCTGACGTCGCAGTGCGCGGCCACCGCGCGTCCACCGGCGCCGGTGATGGCCGACGCCACGGCTTCCACCTCCCGTGACACGTCCAGCAGCGCGACGGCCGCGCCGTCACGGGCCAGCCGGCGCGCGGTCGCTTCGCCGATGCCCCGCGCCGCGCCCGTGACCACGGCGACGCGGCCGGACAGCGGCCCGGTCACCGGCGCTCCGTCCGGGCGGCCACCGCGTCGAGGTCCTCCAGGGCCTTGGCCAGCAGGTCGAGCATGGCCAGCTCGGCGCGCGGGCCGTCGCCGGCGCGCACGGCGTCGAGGACCGCGCGGTGGCTGGGCACGGGGTCGTCGACGTCGGTGTGGGCGTGCACCAGGCGGTCACGGGCGCGCAGGCCGGGTTCCAGGAGCAGGTCCATGCGCGCGAACAGCTCGTTGCCCGTGGCGGCGAGCAGCGCGCGGTGGAACACGGCGTCGGCTTCCGCCGCGGCGGCGGGATCGCGCCCGGCCGAGGCCATGGCGTCCAGCGCCGCGTCGAGGGCTCGCAGGTCGTCGTCGGTGCGGCGCAGCGCGGCCCGATGGGCGACCGCGGGCTCGATGACGGATCGCAGGTCCGCCAGGTCGCGCAGGACGCGTTCGGCGTCGCCGCCGTCGATGCGCCAGTCGATCACGTCGGCGTCGAGCAGGTTCCACTCCGCCCGGGGCCGGACGAACGTGCCCCGCTTCTGCCTGGCGTCCACGAGGCCCTTGCCGGTCAACACCTTGAGCGCCTCGCGCAGCACCGTGAGGCTGACGTCCAGCTCGTCGCCCAGGGCGCGCAGGTCGAGCACGTCGCCGGGCGCGTGCCGGCCGGCCACGATCCGCGAGCCGATGTCCTGCACGACCTGGTAGTGCACTCCTCGGCCGGTGTAGCGGGCCATGTCGCTCCTCCCCGCGGTGGTCGTCCAAGAGCGTAGCAAGTCCTCATTAATTATGAATAATCCTTGACAGTGCCGAGGCCGGTGCCCACGATGAACCCGCCCGGCCACCGGAGACCAGGAGCGCCACATGCCCACGCTGCACGCTCACGTCCCCGTCCCGCCGCTGGTGGGGCACCTGCCGATGGGCGCCGGTGGTCCCCGACCGGTGCGGGTCGACAGCCGCGCGGTGAGCCGGGACGGGCGCCCGTGGCTGCCGGTGATGGGCGAGTTCCACTTCAGCCGCTTCCCGGAGGCGTTCTGGCGGCGCGAGCTGCTGATGATGAGAGCGGGCGGGATCGACCTCGTCGCCACCTACCTGTTCTGGAACCACCACGAGGAAGTGCGCGGGCGGCTGCGCTTCGACGGCAACCGCGACGTGCGGCGCTTCGTCGAGCTGTGCGCCGAGCTCGGCCTCGCGGTGTCGGTGCGGCTCGGTCCGTGGTCGCACGGCGAGTGCCGCAACGGCGGCTTCCCGGACTGGGTGGACGGGTCGGGCCGCACACCGCGCACCGACGACCCCGCCTACCTCGACCTCGTGCGGCCGTACTACGAGGCGATCGCCGGGCAGCTGGCCGGGCTGTGGTGGGCGGACGGCGGTCCGATCGTCGCGGTGCAGGTGGAGAACGAGCTGTACGACCAGCCCGACCACCTGGCCACGTTGCGCGTGCTCGCCGAAGCGGCGGGCATGAGCGCTCCACTGTGGACGGCGACCGGCTGGGGCGCCGCCCGGCTCCCGCCCGACGTCGTGATCCCCGTCTACGGCGGCTATCCCGAGGCGTTCTGGGAGAACGCCTCCGACGGCTGGGCGCGCGAGGTCCGCCGCCACTACTTCCCCACCCCGATCCGGGACGACCACGCGATCGGCGCCGACCTGCGCACCACCGCACCCGAGGGCAGCGGTCCCGACGACACCCGCTACCCCTACGCGACGTGCGAGCTGGGCGGCGGCATGGCGATCGCGTACCACCGCCGTCCCCTCGTCCCGGCGGCGGACGTCTCGGCCCTGGCGCTGGCCAAGCTCGCGAGCGGGTCGGCGTGGCAGGGCTACTACCTCTACCACGGCTGCTCGCAGCGACTGGACCTCGCGACGGGCAACCAGGAGTCGCACGAGACCGGCTACCCCAACGACCTGCCGGTCGTGGACTACGACTTCCAGGCCCCGCTGGGCCAGTACGGGCAGGTGCGGCCGTCGTTCGCGGCGCTGCGACTTCAGCACCTGTTCCTGCGCGACTGCGGCGCCGACCTCGCGCCGGCCGTCGCACACCTGCCCGACGAACGACCGCCGGACCTGGACGACCGCGGCGCGCTGCGCTGGTCGGTGCGGTGGAGCGGTGACCGGGCGTTCCTGTTCGTCAACAACCACCAGCCCCACGAACCGCTGCCCGAGCACCACGACGTGCGGTTCGACGTCGTGCTCGGCGACCGGACCGTGCGGCTGCCCGCCGAGGGCGTGACGATCCCGTCCGGAGCGCACTTCGCGTGGCCCATCGGGTACGTGGTCGGCGGAGTGGACCTGGCCTGGGCGAGCGCGATGCCGGTGACCCGGTTCACCTGGGACGGCGTGCCCACCGCCGTGTTCGTGGCCACGGCGGGCATCCCCGCGCGGTTCGCGTTCCCCGCCGGCACGCGGGTGCGCGGCGCGCCGGTCGACGACCAGGGCGTGGCCACCGTCCCCCGTCCCGGCGTGGACGCCGTGCTCACGGCCACCACGCCCGACGGCGCGACGGCACGACTGCTGGTCCTCGACGAGGACACCGGGCTCCGGGTGCAGCGGCTGTCGTCGGCCGGGGTCGACACGCTGGTGCTGTGCGACGAGCCCGTGGTGGTCGACGGCGACTCGGCGTGGGTGGAGACGACGGCCGGTCTGCTGGACGTGTCGTTCCTGCCCGAACGGCTCGCCGGAGAGCCGCACGGCGCGTTCACCCGCGTGCGCCTCGCCACGGACGCCACGTCGTGCGAACCGGTGACGACGGCCGTGCGCGCCGAAGCCAAGGCGCCACCCGCCCGGACGGGCGGTCCGCGGCTGCGGGCGTCGGCGCCGGTGGACGAGGACTTCGAGCACGCCGCGGTCTTCCACGTCGCCGTGCCCGCCGAGGCGCTGCGCGGCGACGGCGAGGTGCTGCTGGGGTGCGACTACACCGGGGACGTCGCCCGCGCGTACGTCGGCGGCCGGCTCGTGGCCGACCACTTCTGGCACGGCCCGGAGTGGGAGATCGGTCTGCGCCGCTTCGCCGACGAGGTGCTGGAGCACGGCGTGGAGATCCGGGTGCTGCCGCGCCCGGACGGCAACGCGGTGTACGTCGACCAGTCGGTGCGCTCGCGGTACGAGGCCGCACGGGACACCGCCGCGGTCGACTCGGTCCGGCTGGTCCGCCGCACGCGGGTGGAGCTGTGGTGAGCCGCCTGAGCCGGAGGTCCCTGCTGCGCGGCGCGCTCGGCGTCACGGCCCTGGGCGCGTCGGGCGCGTGCGGCGCCCGTTCGACGGCGCCGATCACCTCCGGCGGCGTGGACCTGCGCGTCTGGACCCACGACCCCGGCTACGTCACCACGTTCACCGAGGCCGCTGCCGATCCCGCCATCACCGGCGGCTCGGCGTTCACCTTCCGACCGCGGATCACCTCCGCCGCGCCGGGCGACATCGTCACCCGCATGATCGCCCAGGCGGTGGCCGACGGGAACACCCCGGACCTGGCGGGCGTGGTCATCGACCAGTTCCCGCGGGTGATGGGCTCGGCGATCGCCGAGAACCTGTTCGTCGACCTGACCGACGAGGTCGCGCCGTTCGGCGACGACCTGCTCAAGCTCGCCCCGTACGCGGTGGGCGGCCGGCCCTACGGCCTCGACTCCGACAACTCGATCACGGTGCTGTACTACCGGCAGGACGTGTTCGCCGAGCACGGCGTCCCCGAGGACGTGACGACGTGGGAGGAGCTGGCCGAGCACGGCGAGCGGCTGGCCCGCGACCGGCAGGTCAGCCTGGGCATGGTGTCGGTCGGCGACAACGGCGCGATCGTCAACGGCTTCACGCAGGTGCTGCTGCAACGCGGCGGGCGGGTGTTCGACGAGTCCGGCGCCCTCGTGCTCGACTCGCCCGAGGCGGTCGAAGTGCTGGAGTTCCTGTCACGCGGGGTGCGGAGCGGGTTCCTGCTGGCGCTGCCCGACCCGTACGGCAGCGCGTGCGCCGCCGCGCTGAAGTCCGGGCGACTCGCCGCGACCGCCATGCCGAACTGGTACAACGCCTACGGCCTGCAGGCCAACGTGCCCGACCAGAAGGGGCGGTGGCGGATGCGCACGCTGCCGAGGTTCGCCGGCGGCGGCCACCTGGCCACCACGCTCGGCGGCACCGCGTTCACCGTCGTCAAGGACAAGCCCGCCACGCGGGCGGCGCTGGAGTTCCTGCGCCGGGTCTACCTGACCCGCGAGGGCCAGGTGCTGCGCTACCACGCGGGCGGCTACCTGCCGACGCTGCGGCCCCTGTACCGCGACCCCGAACTGCTCGCGGTGCGGGACGAGTACCTCGGCGGCCAGCGCGTGTTCGACGTCTACTCGGCGGCGGCCGACGACCTGCCGCTGTTCCACCAGGCCGCGGGCATGCAGGTGCTGGCCACCGTGCTGGGCGGACCCGTCCTCGACGCACTCCGGGGGCGCACGTCCGCGCACGCCGCGATCAAGGCGGGCATCGCGGCCTACCGGCAGCAGGTGAAGCGATGAGCACCTCGACCCTCGACCGCGCGTCGACGACGACCGCCGACGCGGCCGGCGGCTCGTGGTGGTCGCGGCACCAGCGCGAGGCGGCTCCCTACGCCTTCGTGTCCCCGTTCTTCGTGTTGTTCGGGCTGTTCATGGCGGTGCCGATCCTGGTCGGCCTGTACCTCAGCTGCACCGAGTGGGCCGGGCTCGGCACGCCGCGCTGGGTCGGGCTGCGCAACTACGCCGACCTGCTCACCGACGCGAGCTTCTGGACCTCGATGGGCAACACCGCGTGGTACGTGGTGTTCACGCTGCTGGTCGTGGTCCCGGCGGCGCTGCTGACCGCCCAAGCGCTCAACGCCCGCGGGCTGCGTGGCCGCGACGTGTTCCGGCTGGCCTTCTTCATGCCGGTGGTCATCTCGCCCATCGTGATCACCCTGGTGTTCGGCCTGTTCTTCGACACGGAGTTCGGCATCGTCAACGGGGTGCTGAAGGCGGTGTTCGGGTTCGGCGGCGTCGACTGGACCGGTGACCCCGCCTGGGCCAAGGTCACCGTGGTCGTCCTGGTGCTGTGGCGCTGGACCGGCTACCTGACCGTGTTCTTCCTGGCCGGGCTGCAGAACGTGCCGCGCGAGCTGTACGAGGCCGCCGCCATCGACGGCGCGGGGCCGCTGCGGCGCTTCACCAGCGTGACGCTGCCGGCGCTCAAGCCGGTGACGGCGTTCGTGGCCGTGACCGTGCTGGTGAGCACGGCGCAGATCTTCGAAGAGCCGTTCCTGCTCACCCAGGGAGGGCCGGGCGAGTCGACGCTGTCGGTGGCGATGTTCGTCTACCGCGCGGGTTTCCAGCGCCAGCAGCTCGGCTACGCCGCCGCCGCGGGTGTGGTGCTGTTCGTCGTCGTGGTGGCCCTCGGGCTGCTGGCCAACCGCTTGCTCGGCGTGGGAAGGGACCCCCGATGAGCACCCTGACCGCACGTCGCCCGCTCGCCGGCCGCGTCCTGCTCTACGCCTTCCTGATCGCCCTGCTGGCGGTCTTCGCGCTGCCGCTGCTGTGGGCGCTGGCGTCGTCGTTCAAGAGCCGGGCCGACATCTTCTCCTACCCGCCCACCCTGCTGCCGGACCCGGCCGTGCCGGACAACTACCGGGGGCTGCTGCAGGCGCAGCCGTTCTGGAGCTGGTTCACCATCAGCACGGTCGTCGCCGTCATCTCCACCGCGGTCGCGGTCCTGCTGTGCTCGCTGGCCGGGTTCGCCTTCGCCAAGTACCGCTTCCGCGGTCGCCAGGCCCTGTTCACGATCATGTTCAGCTCGCTGGCCGTGCCGTTCGCGGTGATCGTCGTGCCGCTGTTCGTCATGGTCGCCAAGGCTCGGCTGACCGAGCCGTGGTTCGCGCTCGTCGTGCCCTGGGTCGCGCCCGCGTTCGGGATCTTCATGATGCGCCAGTTCACCGAGCAGGCCATCCCCGACGAACTGGTCGACGCCGCCCGCGTCGACGGCTGCACCGAGTTCGGCCTGTTCCGACGGGTGGTGCTGCCGCTGCTGCGTCCCGCGCTGGGCGCGCTGGGCGTGTGGTCGTTCCTCACCAGCTACAACAGCCTGCTGTGGCCGCTGATCGTGATCAGCGAGCCCGAGGACTACACGCTGCCGATGGGCATCCAGGCGCTGTTCGGCGCCACCGGGCGGCAGTACGACCTGGTGCTCGCCGGATCGGTGCTGGCCGCCGTGCCGAGCCTGCTGGTGTTCTTCCTGCTGCGCAAGCAGTTGCTGGAGGGCCTGACCGCCGGGGCGGTGAAGGCGTGACCCCCGGGAAGCTGACCATCACGCTGTGGGACTTCACCTGGTACACCCGTTCCGGGCCCGGTGAGCCGTTCGAGGACCTGGACCGCTGCTTCGCCGAGGCGGTGGAGCGCGGGTACAACACCGTGCGGATCTGCGCGATGCCGCTGCTGCTGTTCCGCTCCGGTGTGGACACCTCCGCCCTGCGGCTCGGCCCGCTGGGCGGCGGTTACGGCGAACGGGTCCGCTGGTACGACGTGCGGGTCGAGACCACCGTCGACGCGCGGGAACGGCTGCTCGACCTGTTCCGCGCCGCGCGGCGGCACGACTGCTTCGTCGTCCTGTCCAGTTGGGAGTACCAGCAGAGCCCGGCCTTCGCCCTCTCCCCCGCCTGGCACGACGCCGTGCGCGCGATCGACCCGGAGGACCGCGCGACGGCGCTGGCCGACGCGTTGGCCGACCTGCTCGACCTGCTGGACGAGCACGGCTTGGCCGACCGGGTGGCGTTCACCGAACTGCACAACGAGGTGCAGGCGGGCGGCCTGGCCGAGGGCCTGGCCGGGGACCCCGTGGTGGCGCTGCGCCCGCGCCTGGAGCGCGGACTGGCCCGGTTCAAGGAGCGCCACCCCGCCCAGCGGGTCGCGGTGAACTACGCGGGGGTGCCGGTCGGCTCCCTGCACGGCGTCCCGCGCACCGCGGACGTGGCGGTGTTCCACCCGTACGTGTACGGCGTGCTGGACGAGCTGCTCGACGAGTTCGCCCTGCGCGACACGACCCGTCCGTTCCCCCAGGACCGCGCCCGCCGCGACCTGCTGCGCCCCGGCGCGCCGGACCTGGACGACTGGCTCCCGCCGGAGGGGCAGCGGTGGCGGCTGGACGCCACCATCGTCGGCCGACGGGAGGTGTACGTCCACGACTGGTGCGACCCCGGCAAGTGGGACGCCTGGCTCCACGACCGCTACGCCACCCACCGCACCGCCATGCGCGAGCGGCTGACGACCTGGATCGACGCCGCCGCCGACTGGGCCGCCGAAACCGGCGTGCCACTGGTGTTCGGCGAGGGCTGGATCGGCTACACCCCGCTGCACGGCGCCTTCGAGGAGGGACCGGTCGGCGCCGCGTTCTGCCGCACCGCCGCCCGTGACGCCGCACGGGTCGGCGCCTGGGGCTCGGTCGTGTGCTCCAACGCCGCACCCCACCACCCGATGTGGCACGACATCGCGCTCCAGCGCGAGTGCAACACCCTGTTCACCCGATCCTGACGTCTCCGGTGACGCTCGGCAGCGTCACCGACCGACCTGTGCCCCGTCAGCGGTGGTTTCGGACATCGGCGGGAAAGCGCTTACCCCGGAGCCGAGACCTCGAGGCTCAGGACCAGCAGAGCGGTTGGGCGGGTGGGTCGCGGTACGCCAGGAGCGCCAGCGCGACCACGGCCAGCGCGAACAGCACCGCTGCCGTCACGTACAGCATCCGGTTCGTCGCGCGGCCGTTCTCCTCGAAGCCGCTGGCGGGCGCCTGTGCTCGGACCACACCCGCGAGCACGGCCAGGAGCGACGAGGCGCCGAGCACGATCGCGGCGAGCAACAGGGTCTGGTCGCCGGGATCGGCGAGGACGTCGACGCCCGCCACCGCGAACGCCACGAACGCCAGGCCGCCGATCACGGTCAGGACCTGGAGCACGTCGGCCAGCCGCCCCACGTAGACCCACGCCGCCCTCCCCGTCATCGCGACCGCTCCGAGATCGGGAACCGGGCGATCCTCGCGCGGGTCGTCGCCAGCCGCAGCTCCGACCACTGCTCGTCCTGCGCCACCACGGGAAGCAGGTCCCGCGCGGTCCGGGACAGGCTCACCATCACCGTGGCGTCGCGGTCGCGGGTACCCCTCATCCGGGTGGTCGCCAGGAACAGCACGCCCACACCTCCACCGGAAGCCGCCGCGACGGACACCGCGGCCACGGCGGCGGCCAACCCCCCTGCGTCCACCAGGCCGCCGGTGACCGCCGCGCCGGCGAGCAGGAACACCAGTTGCCACGCGCGCAGGACGTTCAGCCGCCAGGTCGCCTGGTCCACCGCGGCCAGGAGCGTCTCGGCGTGGACGAGCGCGTGCTCCAGTTCCACGCCCAATGCCCCGCGATCAGGCTCGATCATCGCCACTGAACTCCCAGAGTGTGTTGATGAAGGTGGTCAGGAGCACCGAGATGACGTCCGGCTTGCCGGTGGACTGCACGACCGACTCGCCGACAGGGTAATCCTCCGGGAACGACACCAGCGGCACCACGGCGATGCGCGGCCGCTCCGCCGTGCCGAAGCGCTCCTCGCCGAGGTGGTTCACCAGCGCGCGCAGCTCGCGGGCGAACGGGCTGTCGTCCTTCGGCTGCTCCGCCGGCAGGTAGTAGCGCCCCGCCTGGCGCAACGACTCGGCGTTCTGGAACAGGTCGACCTTCGCCACGGCGATCACCAGCCACAGGCGCTTCCGCGTGCCGCGCCAGCTCTCCTTGAGCAGCGCGCACGTCTGGCGGAAGTCGTCGAGCTCGCCCTTGCGGTTGTACTCACGGGTGCGCGCCACGTCCGGGTCCACGCCTTCCGGGGCGTCACCCGTGGCCGTCGAGGCGATGGCCACCTGCTCGGCGGTGGAGTCCCAGATCGTGCTGTACCCCCACGACACGACGTGCACCACGCCGTCGGGCGACCTGCCGTTGCGGAAGTACTTCCGCAACGTCCGCTCACCCTGCGCCGAGTCCTTCTGGCCGGGCACCACGACCGACTTGACCTGCTTGCTGCCGTGCTCGGTCACCGCGACGAAGCGGTCCGACTCCGCGTCGGGGCTCTCCTCCCCCAACGGGTAGTCGCCGAACAGCAGCCGCCCGCGGATCGCCTTGAGCAGCGTCGACTTCCCGGTGCCGCGCATGCCGGTGACGGCCATGGCCACGTCGGGCGTGGCGAAGAAGTTCCACCGCCGCCGGAACCGGACCTTCCGCTCACGCGGGCCGCCCGGTCGCAGCACGAGAGGGGTCAGCGCGGCCCATCGTCGTCGCACCGGTAACCAGATGTCGTCGGGCACGCGTACCTCCGCCGCGCGGGATCCTCGTCGAACGGACAATCGCCGAATCCCGGAACCCGTTACACCGCAGAACGTGAGGCCCCCTCCCATTGGCTCGGCGGAGCCCGGTCAGCGCGGCGAATCCGTCCTCTGTGGACAGCGAGTCGAAACCGCGGACATACTGGCGGCGTGACGCGGGATGACTGGGTGGCCGAGCGGGCGCGGGAGTTCGAGTCGTGGCGGGGTAGGCGGGTGCTGTCGTGGGTCGGCGTGGAGATGGCGTTGAGGGAGAACGCCGCGGGCGGTGGTCCCCGGTTCGAGGATCCGGAGGTGCCCTGTCTGCAACTGTTCGGCTTGCAGGCGTCGCTGGACGATGACAGCGCACTCAGTGTCACCACTTACCAAGATGACGCGGAGTTCGGGTTGCGCGCGTGGGCCGACGCCCGGTTCCCGGACGGCGAGAAGTGGGACGGGATCTACCGGTGGAGGGCGTTGACCGAGTTGCCGCTCGGCCAGGTCGAGGAGGTGGACGTCGTCGTCGACGAAGGTGTCCTGGCCGAGGTGTGCCTGCGGATCGGGGCACGGCCGCTGCTGCTGATCGCCGGTGAGCTGGACGAGACCGTTGCCGGTGGGTTGTCGTTCCACCGGCTCGACGAGTCGGTTCTCGCGTTCACCGATCCCGGCGACGCCGAGCGTGTTCCGTGGACCCCGCCCCGGCGGCACGGGGTGGCCGGGAACGGTCGCTAGTCGTCCACGTTCCCGTATGCGCCTGGGGCGTGTTCAGCAGGTGGCGCAGTCCGGTGCGGTGAGGACGGAGGCGGAGTCGGCGCGGCGTTCGAGCATGACGGTGTCGCGCCAGACGCCGTGGTGTCGGGCGATGCGTTCGCGGACGCCGACGGTGCGGTAGCCGGCCGAGTGGTGCAGGGCGATGCTGGCCCGGTTCTCGGGGAAGATCGCGGTCTGCAGGGTCCAGAGGCCGCCCTGGTCGGCGGCGGTGACCTGCCGGTGCAGCAGCGCCTTGCCCACCCCTCGGCCGCGGAAGCCGTCACCGACGTAGACCGACGTCTCGGCCACGCCCGAGTAGCACTCCCGGGCCGAGACGGGGGTGGCGGCCGCCCAGCCGGCGACCCGACCGTCGACCACGGCGACCCAGCGGTGCCCGGGCAGCCACTTGGCTTCCAGCGTGCGGCGGCTGGGCGTCTCGGTCTCGAAGGTGGCGTTGCCGGTGGCGATGCCCTCGCCGTAGATGCGGCGCACCTCCGGCCAGTCGTCGTCGGCCAGCGGGCGGACGGTGACGTCGGCGGGCAGGTCGGCCGGGCAGCACGGGCGGGTGACGATGGTGCCCATGACGGCGTCGGCGGCGTGCGGCAGGCCCGTGCAGCACGCCGGGTTGACCGACACCAGGGTCGCGGTGCCCTCCTTGCGCAACCGCACGAACCCGACGTCGGCGAGTTTGCGCAGGTGGTGCGAGCAGGTGGACTGGCTGACGCCGACCGCCTCGGTCAGCGCGCCCACGGTGATCTCGCCGGGGTGGGTGGCGACGGTGTGCAGCAGGCGCACGCGGGTGGGGTCGGCCAGGCAGGCGAACCACTCGGCGTAGGTGGAGGCGTCCTCGGGGGCGAGGCCCACCGCGGGCAGCGTCGTCGTCATACCCACCAGAGTATCGACAAACGCCGATGGTTGCATCCATCGAGCAGACTCGATACATTCCCACCTGTTCGATCGAAGACAGACGATGAAAAGGGGTGGCTCGTGGACGAGCTTCCGGTGGTCGTGGTCGGGGCGGGGCCGGTCGGGTTGGCGGCGGCGGCGCACCTGCTCGAACGCGGCCTGCGACCCGTGGTGCTCGAAGCCGGCCCCCAGGCCGGCGCGGCGGTGGCCCGGTGGCGGCACGTGCGCCTGTTCTCCCAGTGGTCCGAACTCGTCGACCCCGCCGCCCGCCGACTGCTCGAGCCCACCGGGTGGCGTTCACCCGACCCCGACGGCTACCCGACCGGCGAGCAGTGGGCAGCCGAGTACCTGGTGCCGCTGGCCGAGGCGCTGGGCGAGCACGTCCGGGTGAACGCCCGCGTCATCGGCGTCGCCCGCCGCGGACGGGACCGCGTCGTGGACGCCGGCCGCGACAGCGAACCGCTCACCGTGCACGTCGAAGGCGGCCGGCGGATCACCGCACGGGCCGTCGTCGACGCCTCCGGCACCTGGGGCGCGCCCAACCCGCTCGGCGGCGACGGACTGCCCGCGGCCGGTGAGCCGGAGGCGGCGGACCGGATCGGCTACCGCGTGCCCGACCTGGACCGCGAGGCCGAACGGTACGCGGGCAAGCGGATCGCCGTGGCCGGCAGCGGGCACTCCGCGCTCACCGCCCTGGTCGCACTGACGAACCTCGCCGAACGGCACCCCGGCACGCACGTCACCTGGCTGCTGCGCCGCGGCGCGGTCGGCAACGTCTTCGGCGGCGGCGAAGCCGACCAACTGCCCGCACGCGGCGCCCTCGGACTGAAGGCACGCGCGGCGGTGAAGGCCGGGCACGTCGAGGTCGTCACCGGCTTCCGCACCGCAGCCGTCGAACGAGACGGCGACCGCGTGGTGCTGGTGTCGGAAGACGGGCACCGCCTCGACCCCGTGGACGAAGTCGTGGCACTGACCGGGTTCCGACCGGACCACTCCTGGCTGTCCGAAGTCCGGCTCGACCTCGACCCCGTACTCCAAGCGCCGACCACGCTCGCCCCGCTCATCGACCCCAACGTCCACTCCTGCGGCACCGTCCACCCACACGGCGCGAATGAACTGCGCCACCCCGAGCCCGGCGTCTACCTGGTCGGGATGAAGAGCTACGGCCGCGCCCCGACGTTCCTCGCGATGACCGGCTACGAACAGGTCCGCAGCGTGGCCGCCGAGATCGCCGGCGACCACGAAGCCGCCACCAAGGTCGAACTCACCCTCCCCGAAACCGGCGTCTGCGGCGGATCCGGAGTCTTCGACGTCGAACCGACGTCCACCGGCGGGTGCTGCGGCGGCCTCCAGGTGGCGGAGCTGACGTTGACGGCTCCGAGTTCGCGCGTCTGACGTCCGGCAGCCCGGCGGAACCGAGGGGCGCGCCGGGCTCCGGCCCCGCTCGCGGTGAGGACCGAAGTGATCACCTGCGGGTGACCCTGCCCAGTTCCTTCGCGATGGTGTGCACGGCGGCGCGCGCGGTCGGGCCGACGCCGATCAGGGTGGCCGAGGCGGGGCCGGTCCAGTTGCCGTAGCCGAGCAGGTGCAGGCGGGGTTCCCCGTGGACGTGGCCGTCGCGGTCGCGCAGGCCCAGCGGCGCCAGGTGGTCGAGCGCGGGGCGGAAGCCGGTGCACCAGATGACCGTGTCGGCGTCGGCGAGCGCTTGGCGGTTCATCGGTTGGGCCACCAGGACGCCTCGGTCGCGGGCGTCGCGCACGGGTGGGACGGCCACGATGTCGCCGAGGGCCCCGACGCCGCCGGGCTGGTGGGTGGCGATGTCGAACAGGGCCTTGCCGTCGATCTCGTCGGGCAGGTAGCGGGGCGGTCGGCGGGTGATCCAGGTCAGGTCGACGTGGTCGGCGAGGTCGGCGGCGATCTGGGCGCCGGAGTTGCCGCCGCCGACCACGACCACGCGTTGCCCGGCGAGTTCCCGCGGGTTGCGGTACCGCACGGTGTGCAGTTGGCGTCCGGGCAGGCCGCGGGCGCCGGCGGGGACGAACGGTCGCCACCACGTGCCGGTGGTGCTGATGACGGCGTCGGCGAACCGGCCGTCCACGTCGTAGCCGCCGTCGACCCGGCGGACCGCGCGCACGCGGACCGGACGTTCGACCGGCAGCTCGTAGCGCTTCTCGTAGGCACGCAGGTAGTCCACGACGTGCCCGGCGGTCGGGTAGCCCTCGTGCGGGAAGGGCGGCATCGGCCGGCCGGGCAGGGAGCTGTGCCGGGCCGGGGAGAACAGGCGCAGCGAGTCCCAGCCGTGCAGCCACGCGCCACCCGGCTCGGGCTGGGCGTCGAGGATGGTGAAGTCCAGCCCGGCCCGGCGCAGGTAGTAGCCCGCGGCGAGCCCTGCCTGGCCGCCGCCGATCACGATGACGTTCAGCGCCGCTCCGCCTCTGCCGACTCCTCGTGGGGCGGACGGTGGGGGCCCGCGGTGCCCGGTGAGTGCTCGACCCGGTTCCGGCTCCACGGGCGGCTCGGTGCCCAGGCGTTGACGGGGGTCTTCAGGTGGTGGCTGAGCGCTTTGTCCGCCATGAGCTGCGCAGCCTCCCCCATTGGTCCGGAATCCGTCGGCGCAATGGTCGCATCCCCGACGACCGGGGTGACGGCAGGCCGGGGTCCTCACGCAACCGGCACGTCCAGTTCGGCGAGCAGGGCGCGCACCCGGCGTTCGATCTCGTCGCGCACCGGCCGGACGTCCGCCACCGCCTTGCCCGCCGGGTCGTCCAGCTCCCAGTCCAGGTAGCGCTTGCCGGGGTGGACGGGGCACGCGTCGCCGCAGCCCATGGTGACCACGACGTCGGCGGCGCGGACGATCTCCTCCGTCCACGGCTTGGGGAACTCGCCGGTGATGTCGATGTCGCGTTCGGCCATGGCCTCGACGGCGGAGGGGTTGATCTCGTAGCCCGGCTCCGAGCCGCCCGACCACGCCACCGCCGCGTCACCGGCCAGGCGCCGGAAGAACCCGAGCGCCATCTGGCTGCGCCCGGCGTTGTGGACGCAGAGGAACAGCACGGTCGGCTTGCCGTCCTGGTGGTGGCCCTCGACCCGGGCGAGGGCCTGGAGACGTTGGCGGGCGAACCGTTCAGCCAGCAGCGGCAGGGTAGTTCGGGATCGTGCTGTGCGCGGCGAACTGGTCGTAGCTGGAGTGCAGGAACCGCTCGATCGTCTCCACGCCGAACACCCCGTCGAACGACTCGCGCAACCGTGCCGCCGCCGTGCGCAGGGCGAGTTGCTGATCGATGCTCAGATCGTGGTGCTCGCGTGTCCCGGCCATGCCAGGCCCTCCAAGTCGATCAGTCAGGAGTTATTGAGTCAATGATGGTTGACCTTTACCCTCCGAGTCAACCCGCACCCAACCACCGACCGAACCCTCGACCCCGCCGCGCCCTCCGCCACCCGCCACCCCGTCCGGACGTCTCCCTGGAGCCACCGGCCCCACCTCCAGCCGCCCACTCGCGGCCATCGGCCGTCAGATGAGGTTCGGGATGTCCGCGAGCTTGTGGTAGCCGATCTGCTGGTCGACCACCCTCGCCAAGTCCTTGGCATCTCGGGCCCGACCCAAGACCTCGTCCAACCACACCCGTCCGTTCACCCAGTCGAGCGGAAGCCGAGTCCGCGGCCAGACCTCGAGAAGGGAACGGGCCACCGCGATTCCTTCATCGACCAGGTCTTGTTCCGCGCAGACCGCTGCCACCAAGATGCTTTGCCCGACTTCGTGAACGGCCGGCGGGTGGCCATCGGCATGCCGGTTCTTCGCATGGTCGTGGAGCGCACGAACCACCTCCACAATCCCAGGCGGTTCGTCCACCGACAGGCTGGACTGTCGACGAACACCCTCGACCGCAACCCGGAACTCTTCCGCGTGCCGCGAGAACATGACCTGTTTCTGCGCACCCGAATCATCCAGGAGCCTCTGCCCCATGGTCAGGGAGATGACCGGGAAAGGCACTGCGAGCACATGGATGTGCACCGTCGGGAAGTACGCGTCGCCCGCGGTGTTGCGATCGAGGGTTATCCCTTGCACCACCGGACCCAGCCGCCTCAACAACCGCAGCGGACGCCACACCGCGAACTGGTCGAAAGTCCGGCCCCAGTCAGAGGTGACCTTTCCGCTCCCGACGGTCATGCCGTGTCACGCACGGTCGGGTCGGTGCGGTCGTAGCCCTCACGGTCGCCGTGACCGGGGGTCACGAACTTCGGCATGGCATTTCCTCCCCGCTTGGTGCGGACGCTCGACGGTACTGACCCCACGTCGCCGGACGTGTACTGCCCGCCCGGTCACCGGGGTTCGGTGCGCAGTTCGAGCATGCCGTCACGGAGGTCGACACGGGTGCCGAACGGGTGGCTCAGCTGATCCAGGACGGAACGCAGGTGGGCGGTGTCGGCGTCGGCGGTGTGGTGGAGGCGCAGGCGGTTGGCTTTCACCGGGGCCGTCCGCAGGCGGGCGAGGTGGCCCGTGTCCGGGTGGACCGTGGCGAAGTACAGCAGGCGCAGGTCGTCGCGGTACTCCTCGTGACCGGTGATGCCTTCGTAGTCGTTGATGAGGTCGCCGCAGCCGTAGAGGATCAGCTTGCCGTGGTGGAGCTCGATCGGGCGTGGGTGGTGCGAGGAGTGGCCGTGCACGATGTCCACCCCGCCGTCGACGAGTGCGTGCGCGAAGTCGACGTGCGAGTCGGGAACGTCGTAGCCCCAGTTCGACCCCCAGTGCAGCGACACCACGACGACGTCACCGGGACGCTTGATCCGCCGCACGCGGGCGGTGACGTGGTGGGCGGCGGCCCCGGACACGTCCGGCAGCAGGGCGACCCCCGGCCGGTCCGGGGTGGCCGCCCAGCTGCCGGGGATTCCGCTGGACCGGGCCCCGAGCGAGACGAAGACGACCCGGCTCCCGTCGCCCGCGGGGAGGACGGCGGGCTGTTCCGCCTCGCTCGCGGTGCGTCCCGCGCCCGCCACCGCGATCCCTGCCCTGGTCAGCACGTCGAGGGTGTCGACCAGTCCGCGGCGGCCGAAGTCGAGCACGTGGTTGTTGGCGAGCGCGCAGGCGTCGGGTCGGGCCGCGGTCAGGCACGGGACGTTCCCCGGACTCATCCGGTAGTGCAGCCGCTTGGCGGGGTCGATCCTCCCGTCGCGGGTGACGCTGGTCTCCAGGTTGATCAACCGCACATCCGGCGCCTCCTCGGCCAGCACGTGCAGGGCATCTCCCCACGGCCACGCGAAGTCGACCGGGCACGGGATCGGGCCGTTCTCCTGCTCCGCCAACGCAACGTAGGACCGCGCGTCCTCGACCCACGGCTCGTGCAGCCGCGGGTCGCCTGGGTGCGGCAGGATCTGGTCGACCCCGCGCCCGGTCATCACGTCACCGCACAGGAACACCGTGACCACCGGTCGATGGTCCACCTGGAGCCGCGAGATCGCCGACCACCGCACCGACCCGGACCCCGAGCACGAGCCCGAGTCCGAGTCCGGACGACGTCACGGTGACGGCGTCGTCCGGACCGGTGTGGAGGCCGGGTGTCCGGTGCTCGGCGACCGGTGTTCGCCCGCCGTCAGACCACGGGCTGTGCCAGCGCCGCCTCGGTCGCCTCACGCACACCCGACCGCAGGACGACGAGGTCCACGATCCCCGTCTCGGTCAACGGCCTGAGCACGGCGCGCTGGTCGGCGGCCACGGCGAACCGGACGCCCCGCCGTTCGGCCCGGTGCCGCGCCTCGATGAGCATCGACAGGCCGATCGTGCCGAAGAACGTCACCGCGGTGAGGTCGAGCACCAGCACCTCGGACGGCTCGGCCAGGCGGGCGATGACCTCGGTGCGCACGTCGTCGCAGGTCAGCATGTCCACCACGCCGTCGACGCGGATCACCGTGGCGCCGTCGCGCCGGACGGTCTCCACGAGGATGTGTGGAGCAACCTCGACCTGCTCGCTCATCGGACTGCGCCTCCTGGGAAGTCGTCGGACAACACCGTGCCCCGCCGCGGCAACGCGCCGGTCGGCCACCCCATCGTTGCCCACGGCCGGGCGCGGTGTCACCGCCGAACGTGGATGTGCGGTGGTCCGCCGTCGGGGTACGGCAGCGGAGGTACGCACCGATGTCACACGATCGGGTGGTCGTGGTGCGATCACCCGGGGAGGGACGCCACGAGCACGGCGGCGCCGTCGACGCGGTCCGCGGCGAGGTCGGTCAACGCCTGGTCGGCCGCGTCGAGCGGGTAGGGCGTGGTGGTGACCTCCAGCCGGTGCGCGCCCGCGAAGCGCAGGAACTCCGCGGCGTCCTGCCGGGTGTTGGCCGTGACGCTGCGCAACTGCCGTTCCTGGAACAGGTGCGACCGGTAGACCAGCGGCGGGATGTCGGTGAGGTGGATGCCCGCGATCGACAGCGTGCCCCCGCGGTCCAGCGCTTCGAGCGCGGGCCGGACGAGCGTGCCGACCGGGGCGAACAGGATCGCCGAGTCCAGCGGCTCCGGTGGCGGGTCCGCGGCGTCGCCCGCCGACGTCGCGCCGAGGGCCATCGCCAGCTCACGGGCCCGAGCGCTGCGGGTCATGACGTGCACGACGGCCCCACGGGCCAGCGCGACCTGTGCCGCCAGGTGCGCGCTCGCCCCGAAGCCGTAGATGCCCAGCCGTCCGCCCTCGGGCAGTTCCGCGCGCCGCAACGCCCGGTACCCGATGATCCCGGCGCACAGCAACGGGGCCGACTCGGCGTCGGAGTACCCGGCGGGCAGGTGGTGGGCGTAGTCGGCGGGGACCACGGTGAAGTCGGCGTAGCCGCCGTCGGCGTCCCACCCGGTGTAGACCGACTCCGGGCACAGGTTCTCGTCGCCACGCAGGCAGTACCGGCACCGACCGCACGTGCCGCGCAGCCACGCCACGCCCACCCGGTCGCCGATCGCGAACCGGTCGTCGTCGGACCGGACGACCTCGCCGACGACCTCGTGCCCGGGCACGACCCCGGGACGGTGCACGGGCAAGTCGCCTTCGGTGACGTGCAGGTCGGTGCGGCAGACCCCGCAGACCAGCACCCTGAGCAGCAGCTCCCCCGGTCCCGGCTCGGGCACCGGATCCCGGTGCTGCACCAGCGGCCCGCCCGCCATCGGGCCGGGCCGGTCCACGTGCCACGCCCGCATGGTGCTCACCGGTCGATCGTCGCACCGATCCTCCCCCGCGCACACGGAGCCCGGGGCGCCCCGCCGATGACGGTCGGCACATCGACCGCCGTCACGGCGGGTGATCCCCGTTCGGGTCGCACATTCCCCCGGAGGCTCGACACGGCCCGGTCAGGGGTATCCCATGCTGGAGTCGTCCAGAGGAGGGATGTGCCATGCGGGCAACCGTCGGTGACGAGCTGTTGGTGCACGGCAAGGTCGTCGGGCAGCACGACCGCACCGCCGAGATCCTCGAAGTGCTGGGGAAGGACGGCGAGCCGCCTTACCGGGTGCGGTTCGAGGACGGGCACGAGACCGTCATCCTGCCCAGCCCGGATGCGATCGTGCGCCACGCGAAGGGCGAGGCGTAAGCACTCGGGCAGACCCGACGCGCACTGTCCACAACAGACAGTCGCGTCCGCGGGGGGTGAACCCGATCGCACCCGGTGCTAATGAGACGCACAGATCGTTCCGGGGCTTGCCGGTTGGAACTGTTTCGCTCGATACTTCGTAACGTTTCAGCCCCGACACTGGCGTCGGGAGACGGGTGGCCCTCCGGCGGAACCGTCTCTCGCTTACCTGCCGAGGAACGGTCCGATGAACCTGAAGAACTTGTTACCCGGCGCCGTCCTGGCGGTCGCGGGGGCGATGGTCGCGGCGTTGTTGGCGTTCGCCGCGCCGCAAGCGTCGGCGGCGAGCCTGACCCAGGTGACGAACTTCGGCACCAACCCCACCAACCTGCAGATGCACCTGTACGTCCCGGACCGCGTGGCCGCCAAGCCCGGGATCCTGCTGGCCATCCACTACTGCGGCGGGTCCGGGCCGGGATTTCACTCCCAGACCCAGTACGCGTCCCTGGCCGACCGCCACGGCTTCATCGTGATCTACCCGACCGTCACGCGCAGCAGCAAGTGCTGGGACGTCTCGTCACCGGCGGCACTGCGCCGCGGTGGCGGCAGCGACCCGGTCGGGCTGATGGCGATGGTCGACTACGTCAAGCAGCGCCACAACGGCGACCCCGGCCGGATCTTCGCCACCGGCACCTCCTCCGGCGCGATGATGACCAACGTCCTGCTCGGCGTCTACCCGGACGTCTTCCAGGCCGGCGCTTCGTTCGCCGGCGTCCCGTTCGCGTGCTTCGCCACCACCAACGGCTCGGAGTGGAACAGCCAGTGCTCCAGCGGCCAGTCGATCAAGACCCCGCAGCAGTGGGGCGACCTCGTCCGCGCGGCCTACCCCGGCTACACCGGCCCCAGGCCCAGGATGCAGATCTGGCACGGCACCAACGACGACACGCTGCGCTACCCCAACTTCGGCGAGCAGGTCAAGCAGTGGACGAACGTCCACGGACTGGGCCAGACGCCGACGTTCACCGACACGCCGCAGTCCGGCTACACGCGCACCCGCTACGGCAGCAGCGGCGGGATGGCGCCGGTCGAGGCGATCAGCATGCAGGGCGTCAGCCACAACATCCCCGTCGACGCCGCCCAGGTCATCCGCTTCTTCGGGCTCGACGGCACCCCACCCACCAGCACCACCACTACGACCACGACCACGACCACGACCACGACGACCAGCACTACGACCACCACGACCACGACGCCGCAGCCCGGTGACGGCTGCCGGGTCGAGTACACCGTGAGCGCCTGGAACACCGGCTTCACGTCGTCGATCACCATCACCAACACCGGCAGCGCGGCGATCAACGGCTGGAGCCTCGCGTTCGCCCTCCCGGGCGGGCAGACGATCACCAGCGGCTGGAGCGCCACCTACGCGCCGACCACCGGCGCGGTGACCGCCCGGAACGTCTCGTACAACGGCGCCATCGCGCCCGGCACGTCGGTGGGCATCGGCTTCCAGGCCAACCACACCGGCAACACCGGCGAACCGTCCTCGTTCACGCTCAACGGGTCGGCCTGCACCGTCGCCTGAACCTGCGGGTTCCCGGCCCGCCGCCGGGAACCCGCAGTGGCCCCCTGAACCTCGGTGCACCATCGCTTCGGGTGCTCCGCCGCCGAGCACCTCCCGGACCGTGGGTGCGACTCCATCGCGCTGTCGACCAGGACGAGCCGCGGGCAGCGGTCTCGGCACGCCCGCCGACCCGGTGAGCAGGGAGCCGTACCTCCTCACCGGTGCTCCGGCGGTGGCGCACTGCGATACCCGATTGAGCGATACCGTCTACCTTTACCGGGGCTTTACTCGCTGACCGCGCGGCCGGATACTGGCGTCGAGGGGAGTACTTCCCAAGCGCCTGCCCGGTCAGTACGGACACCTCGGTCGATGTCCTCGGGAGGCCGCCCCGGTCGGGGTGAAGGAGACCTCGAACATCGACTGTTCGGGGAGGTTCGGTGCCCCTGTCAGCGGCGGTTTCGGCGGAGGTCGTCGGCACGCCCGGTCTGTGGTTGGTCAGCATCGCCGTCCTCGTCGCGCTGCTGGTCGCCGACTTCGCGGTCACCCACCGGCCGCACGAGGTGTCGATGCGGGAAGCGGTCGGGTGGTCGGCGTTCTACCTGACCTTGCCGGTGGTGTTCGGGGCCTGGTTGTGGAACACCGCCGGCAGCGGCCGGGCGCTGGAGTTCATGACCGGGTTCGTCGTCGAGAAGTCCCTGTCGGTGGACAACCTGTTCGTCTTCATGCTGCTGCTCGCCGTCTTCGCCGTCCCCTCTGACGTGCGGCAACGCGTGCTGCTCTTCGGCATCGTCGGCGCGTTGGCGCTGCGCGGCGTGTTCATCGCCGCCGGCGCGGCCATGCTGTCGGCGGGCACGTGGGCGTTCCTCGTGTTCGGGCTCATCCTGTTCGTCTCGGCGCTGAAGATCCTGCACGAGGCGCTCACCGGGAACGTCGCCCTGCGTGAGGTCTCCCGGATGCGCTCCGTCCGGCTGTTGCGGCGCCTGATGCCCGTCACCGACGACTACCGCGGCACCCGCCTGACCGTGCGCGAACACGGCCGACGCGCGCTCACCCCGCTGGCGGTCGTCGTGGTCGCCGTCTTCGCCACGGACATGGTGTTCGCCGTCGACTCGGTGCCGGCCGTCTACGGCATCACCGACGACCCCTACCTCGTGTTCGCCACCAACGCGTTCGCCCTGCTCGGCCTGCGCGCCCTGTACTTCGTCCTGCACACCGCCCTGGCCAAGCTCGTCCACCTCAACCACGGGCTGGCCGTCATCCTCGCCTTCATCGGGGCGAAGCTCGTGCTGCACTGGGCCCACGGCATCTGGCCGGACGTGCCCGAGATCCCCACCCCGGTCTCGCTGGCGGTGATCATCGCCGTGCTCGCGACCGTCATCCTGACCAGCCTGCGCTCCCGACGCCGCGCCGGGCCCTCCGCCCGCCGGCCGAGCGAGAAGGCCACCACACCACAGGACTGACCATGCTCTTCGAGTGGCTCTTCGACGTGCTCATCACCACCTTGATCACCGTGCTGGTCCTCGCCTCACTGGTGATCACCTGCGCCGCCCTGAACCCACCGCGCGGACCGCACCCCCCGCCCCGCAGCCGGTGACCCCACGGGGTGATCGCGCCGACGAGGTGCCCGGGTCGGGCGTGCCGGACCGGCACCCGACCGGGGCTACCGGCGCGGCCGCGGAGAGCCGATAGTGATCCGGTTCAAGGTCGCACCACCGTCGAGAAGTCGCGCGCCGCGGTGGCCGACGAGGGCCAGGCCGACGCTGGAGGATCCGGAACCCATGACCATGCCGATGCCCGACGACCACCCCCTCGGGCCGCCCCCGGACGAGCAGTCGTGGGTCCGGGTCGCCGCGGACCTGGCCACCGGTTTCGCCGCCACCGCCGACGAGTTCGACCGGACCGCGCAACTGCCGGTCGCGAACCTGCGGGCCCTGCACGCCAGCGGTCTCGACCAGGCCACGCTGCCGCGCGAGTGGGGCGGGCAGTCGCTGAGCTACCGCACGGTCGGCGCGGTCCTGCGGGTCCTCAGCGCCGCCGACCCGTCCACCGCCTGCGTGTGGCTCATGCACATCGGCGCCGCCGAAGGCCTCGTGCGCCACTCCGCCCCCGACGCGGCCCGGTACTACGCCGACGAGCTCATCGCGGGCCGCCGCTTCGCCAACGCCCTGTCCGAACCGTCGGGCGGCAACCAGTTCCTCTCACCGCAGCAGGTCGCCGAACCCGTCGACGGCGGGTACCGGCTCACCGGCGCGAAGCGGTTCGTGTCCGGCTGCGAGATCGCCGACCACTTCCTCGTCAACGCGCTCGTGGACGGGCAACCCACCCTGTTCGGGCTCGAACCCGACCACACCGTGACCTTCGAGCCGCAGGACACCCTGGGCCTGCGCGCCACCCGCAGCCACCTGATCGGGCTCAACGGCACCGTGCTGCGCTCCGACCGGCGGTGCCCGCCGTCCCCGCAGCCCAAGCCCAACCACATCGCCGCCGGCCTGGCCTGGCTCTCCCTCGGCATCGCCGACACCGCCCTGGACACGCTCGTCCGCTACGCACGCGGACGAACCCTGCCCTCGACCGGACAGCCCCTGGCGGCCGAGCAGCGCCTCCAGTTCGAGGTCGCCGACGCCGTGCTCCGGCTCGAAGCCGCCGCGCTGGTCGCCCACAACACCGCCTGGCTCGCCGACCGCGACTCGCCCCTCTTCCTGCCCGCCGCGACGCGCGCGAAGCCCACGGCGAACCAGGTCGCCCGCGACGTCGCGCAGCTGTGCCTCCAGGTCGGCGGCGGGTCCGGCTTCGTCGCCACCTCGCCGATCCAACGGATCTTCCGCGACGCGCAGGCCGGGTGGCTGATGGCCCACTCCGTGGAGTTCTGCCTCAACCTCATCGGCGCCGACGCCATGCTCGCGCCCCGCGACGAGCCCGACCAGGTCACTCGTGGTTGAGCGCACCCGACCGGAACACCGCCAGCTCGACGCCGTCGAACCCCGCCGCGCGCACGACCTCGGTGAGCGCGGGGCCGATCCCCGGCCGGTCGACCAGGTCGGGGTCGAGTTCGACCCGGCCCACGTCACCGAGGTCGCGCACGCGCAGGTCCCAGCTCGGCGTCCCCGCGCTCACCAGCCACGCCCGGACCGCCGCCTCGGCGCGTTCGACCCGCGCCAGGCGTGAGGGTGTGATCGCCACGCCGTAGCGCACCCGGCTCGCCAGGCAGGGCATCGCCGGCTTGTCCCAGGTGGACAGCCCCCAGTGCCGGCTCACCGCGCGGACGTCGGCCTTGGTCATCCCGAGGTCGCGCAACGGGGTCCGCACGCCGATCTCGTCGCCGGCGCGGATGCCCGGTCGGAACGGGTCGCGCGCGTCGTCGGCGTTCACCCCGGTCGCCACCGCGGTCAGGCCGTGGTCGCGGGCGACGGACGTGATGGTGTCCAGCACGGTGGACTTGCAGAAGTAGCAGCGGTCCCGGCCGTTCGCCGCGTACGCGGGGTTGTCCAGCTCGGCGGTACCCGGCGTGACGTGCCGGACACCGAGGCCGTCGGCGAACGCGACCGCGACCGCGAGCTCGGCGGCGGCCAGGCTCGCCGAGTCGGCGGTGACGGCGAGCACCGCGTCGGGCCCCAAGGCGCGCGCCGCGGCGGCGAGCACGAGCGCGGAGTCCACGCCGCCGGAGAAGGCGACGGCGACCGGGCCGACGTCGGCCAACCGCGCCACGAGTCGGTCGGCGGTGGTGGCGGTGTCCATCAGGGCTCCTCGGGGCTCTCGGCGGCCATGGCGAGCACGGTGCGCAGGGGCAGGCCCGTCCGCCGGGCGACGGCGACGGCGTCGTCGTACTCCGGCTTGCCGTGGTGCGGTCCGTGCTTGCGGCGCACCGGCATGCCGTTGACGTGCACGGTGTCGGTGCTGCGGGGCAGGGCCGTGCGCCGCACGCCGGTCCGCCGCACGCCGAGGGAGCCCGTCTCCACCAGCATCCGTCGTTCGATCCCGTCGGCGGTCTCCGGTGCGGCCAGCGCGTGCAGGACGTGGCCCGGTCTGCCCTTCTTCATCGTGGCCGGGGTGATCCAGCTGTCCAGCGCGCCCGCGTCCAGCAGCAGGGCGACGACGTAGCCGAGGACCTCGCCGGTGACGTCGTCGAGGTTGGTCTCCAGCACCACGAGGTCGCGTACTTCCCCTGCTTCGTCGTGGCGGGCGTCCAGGTCGCCGAGTCGCACCACGGCGACGTTGGGCCGGTCGGGCAGCGTCCTGGTGCCCACGCCGTAACCGGTGGCCGCCATGCGCATCTCCGGCACGGGACCGTAGTCCGCGCCGATCGCGAGCAGCAGCGCCGCGGCGGTCGGCGTCACGGTCTCGCCGCGCAGGGTGGTGCCGACGACGTGTGCGCCTTCCAGCAGCGCCGAGGTGGCCGGGGCCGGGCAGGGCAGCACCCCGTGCGCGGTGCGGACCGACCCGCTGCCGATCGGCAACGCCTCGCAGTGCACGGCCCGCACGTCCAGGGCGTGCAGCGCGGCGGCCACGCCGACGATGTCCACGAGGGTGTCGTGACCGCCGAGCTCGTGCAGGTGGACCTGGTCGGGGTCCTCGCCGTGCAGGCGTCCCTCGACCTCGGCGATGGCCCGCAGCGCGGCGACGGCGGTCTGAGCCACGGCCGGTTCGCGGACCCTGGACGCCATGGCGATCAGCTCGCCCGCCTTGCGGCTCGTCGCGTCGTCGGACACCGACACGACGGCGCGGCGGCCGGTGAGCCCGTGCGTGAGCACCGGGGTGACGGTGAGGTCCCAGCCGGTCAGGCCGGTGTCGGTGACGGCCGCGCGGATCGCGTCCTGCGGTGCACCCGCGTCCACCAGCGCGGCCAGCAGCATGTCACCGGCCAGCCCGGTGAACGGCGAGATCACGCACACCCGGCTCACGTCGTCCTCCGCCCCGCCACGCGGGCGAGCCGGAACGCGGCCATCGCGGCGCCGAACCCGGAGTCGATGTTCACCACGGTGATGCCCGCCGCGCAGGAGGCGTGCATCGCCAGCAACGCGGTGATGCCCTCCAGGCCGGCGCCGTAGCCGGTCGAGGTGGGCACGGCCACCACCGGGCACGCGACCAGGCCCCCGATCGCGCTCGCCAGCGCGCCTTCCATGCCCGCGACAACGATCACGGTGTCCGCGGCCCGCAGCCGGTCCTGCTCGGCCAGCAACCGGTGCAGGCCGGCCACGCCGACGTCGGTGACCGTGGTGACGCCGAGTCCCACGGCGGTCGCGACGGCGGCGGCCTCCCGCGCCACCGGCAGGTCGGCCGTGCCCGCCGCGGCCACCACCACGTCGAACCCGGTCGGCGCGGCCGGGCGCCACACCACCAGCCGCGCTCCGCTGTCGTACGCGCCGTCGGGCACGGCGGCCAGCACGGCCGCCGCCGCGTCGGGCTCCACGCGGGTGGCCAGCACCGGGCCGTCGTTGTGCCGCAACAACGTCCGCACGATCCCGCTGATCTGCTCGGGCGTCTTCCCGCTGCCGTAGATGACCTCGGGCAGGCCTTGGCGCGCTTCGCGGTCCACGTCGACCCTGGCGAACCCGAGGTCGACCGCCTCCGGTCCGGTCATGGTCGCGCTCCCCGGGTGGCGGTGAAGGGCGCGTGCGCGAGGAGCTCGCTCCCGATGGCCCTGAGCAGCTCGGGCGCCTGCCGCATCGCCGTGTCGAGGTCGCCCGCGCGCTCCAGCAGCGACCACGCGGCGACCACGCCGACCTCGCGCAGCCGTTCGGGGGTGAGCCGGACGTCGCCGGCGACGACCACGACCGGCACGCCGTGCCGCCGTGCCGCCTCGGCCACGCCGATCGGCGCCTTGCCGCGCAGGCTCTGCTCGTCGAACCGGCCTTCGCCGACCACGACGAGCGAAGCCCCGCGCAACGCGTCCTCGACGCCGATCGCCCGCAGGACGAAGTCGGCACCGGACGTCCGCCGGGCGTCGAGGGCGGCCAACGCGGCGAACCCCGCGCCACCGGCCGCGCCCGCGCCGGGTTCCCCGCTCAGGTCCCGCCCGGTCTCCTCCGCCACGACGGCGGCGAACCGGCGGAGCCCTCGCTCCAGCACTTGCACGTCCCTGGGCGTCGCGCCCTTCTGCGGCGCGAACACCGCGGCGGCGCCGTTCGGGCCGGTCAGGGGGTTGTCCACGTCCGAGGCCAGGGTCACGCGCGCGTGCGCCAGCCTCGGGTCCAGCCCAGACAGGTCGACGCGCGCCGTGCCGGTCAACGCCGCGCCGCCGGGGCCGATCGGCTCGCCCGAGGCGCCGGTGACGCGCGCGCCCAGGGCGCGCAGCAGGCCCGCTCCCCCGTCCGTGGTGGCGCTGCCGCCCACGGCGAGCACGATGTCGGCGCAGCCGCGGTCCAGCGCGGCGCGGATCAGCTCACCGGTGCCGCAGGTGTCGGCGGTGAGCGGCGCGAGCCAGCCGTCGGGCAGCACGTCCAACCCGCTGGCCTGGGCCAGCTCGACCACCGCCCGGTCACCGCGCACGGCGAACGCGGCCCGCACCGGTTCGCCCGTGGGACCGGTGACCTCGACGCGCACCTCGTCGTAGCCGGCGCGCACCAACGCCGCCACGGTGCCCTCGCCGCCGTCGGCGACGGGCATCGCCACCGCCTGGCCGTCCGCGTCCGCCACGCCGTCGACCACCGCCGCACAGGCATCGGCGGCGGACACCGAGCCCCGGAACTTGTCCAGGCAGACCAGGACCGTCCCGTTCACCGGCCCGGCCCTTCGACGTAGGGGATCGTCTGCGGGCCTTCCGGCAGCACGCACAGCCGGGCATCGGGCCCGGCCGCGGCGAGGGCTTCGGCGACGGTCGCGGAGATGTCCGCGGTCTGCCGCAGGTGGGCGGTGGCCAGGTCGGCGTCGCTGAGGTAGGAGGTGTGCATGACGACCCGGCAGTCGGCCTGGATGCGCGCCTGGATCTGGACCTGCCACTGGTCGGGCACGGTGACCGGCCGCGCGGAGATCTCCGCGAGCAGCGCCTCGGGCGAGGCCGCGGAGGCCAGCACCTCGCGGTAGGAGCCGTGGTCGGGGAAGCCGTCGCGGCACTCGGCCGCGCACACGATCACCCCGCCCGCCTTGACCACCTGGTAGGCGGCCGACATGCCCTTCACCGACTGGTAGAGGTTCTGGTCCAGCGGATAGCCGGAGTTGGTGGTCACCACGACGTCGAACGGGCGGGGCACCGGCCGCATGGCGACCTCGCGCGCGGTCCGCACCGCCTCGGCGTGCATGGCGAGCAGGTCACCGCCGAACGCGGCGACGACCTCCTTGTCCTGGTTGAGGACCACGTCGAAGCCGAACGTCACGCCGGTGGCGTCCGCGATGGCGCGCACGTCGTCGTGCACGGGGTTGCCCTCGATGATCCCCCACGTCGCCCGCGGGTCGCCGATCCGGCGCGCGTCGTGCAGCACCAGCACCGTCTCCAGCGCCGCCAGGCCCGGCGCGACGAGCTTCGGGCCGCCCGAGAAACCGGCGAAGAAGTGCGGCTCGACGAAACCGGTGGTGATGCGCACGTCCGCGTCGACCCAGTCCCGGTTCAGCCACACGGGCACGCCCGCGCCGAACTCGCCCATCCACGTCAGAGCGCTCCGGTCGCGGGCGTCGTGGTTGACGATCCGCACCGAGTCGACCACCTCGTCGCCGAACATCCGGCGCAGCTCGGCCTCCGTGTTGCCCCGGTGCGTCCCCGTGGCGACCAGCACCACGACGTCGTCGAGGTCGACCAGGCCGTCCAGCTCCTCCAGGATGGCCGGGATCATCAGCTCCCGGGGCTGCGGGCGCGTCCCGTCGCAGGCGGAGATCGCCACGGTCTGCCCTGGGCGCACGCGGTCCCGCAGCGGCGGCCCGGCGACCGGGGTGCGCAGGGCACGGCGGAGGATCTCCTTCGGCGCTTCGGTCGCCTGGCGGTGCCCGGGTGTCACCACGGTGGTCACCGCCGGGTCGACCCGCAGGTCCAACCCGGTCTCGCCGTAGGCCAGTCGCACCGTGCGCATCAGCTGTCCCCCAACCGGTTGCCGCGGGCGGCGGTGCCACCGACGCGCCGGTCCCGCCCCGCCGGCACGCGGACCGGCCGGTCGGAGCCGATCATAAGCCGGTCGGGGCCGAACGCCTCCGGCACGACGTCGACGCGGGGCCGCGGGTACGCCGGCCCGAAGTCACGCCCGCCGCCGCCCTGCGGCCGGGCGGGGAGGTGCCGTGAGCGGTGGTGGGCGTCGATCCGGATCACTGCGCTCGCTCCTGCTCCAACGCGTCGAGTTCCGACCACAGCGCCTCGGGGATCACGGTGGCGGCGTGCCCGGCGTTCTCGGCGACTTCCCGTGGGTTCCGGGCGCCGACGACGACGCCGGTCACCGCCGGGTGCCGCAGCGGGAAGCGCAGTGCGGCGGCGGCCAGGGGGACGCCGTGCGCGGCGCAGCGCTCGGCCAGGACGAGGGCCCGCCGGCGCACCCCGTCCGGGGCGGGGGCGTAGTCGTAGGAGGCGCCGGGGGCCGGGTCGGCGAGGATGCCGCTGTTGAAGACCCCGCCCACGAGGACGCCCACCCGCCGCTGCTCGCACAGCGGCAGCAGGTCGTCGGCCGCGCTCCGGTCGAGCAGGGAGTACCGGCCGGCCACGAGCACGCAGTCCACGTCGGTCTCGGCGACGAACCGGGTGAGCATCGCCGTCTGGTTCATGCCCGCCCCGATCGCCCGCACCGCGCCCTCGGCCCGAAGCCGCTCCAGCGCCGGGTACGCCCCGGTAACGGCGTCCTCCCAGTGCTCGTCGGGGTCGTGGATCAGCACGACGTCGAAGGAGTCGAGGCCGGACCGCTCCAGGCTCTCCGACAACGACCGGTAGACGCCCGCCGCGCTGTAGTCGCGGACGCGGACCAGACCTTGCCCGTCGTGGAAGCCCTCGTCGCCGGGCGCGGTCTCGCCGGGCACCAGCAGCCGGCCGGCCTTGGTCGACACCGTGAACTCCGCCCGGGGCCGGGTGGCCAGGAACGCCCCGAGGCGCCGTTCGGCCAGGCCCGCGCCGTAGTGGGGCGCGGTGTCGAAGTAGCGGACGCCGGTGGCCCACGCCGTCTCCAGCGCGGCGGCGGCCTGCTCCTCCGCGACCGCCGAGAACAACCCGGCCAGCGGCGCGGTGCCCAAGCCGAGCCGGCTCACCGTGACGTCCGAGCGGCCGAGCGGCACCCGTTCGGTGAACCACTGCGGGGTCGCGGAGGTCATCACGCCTGTCCCAGGACGTGGCGCTGCCGGCCCAGCCCGTCGATCTCGGCCTCGACGACGTCACCGGCACGCAGGTAGGGGAAGTCGTTGGCGCCGAAGGCGACGCCGGCCGGGGTACCGGTGTTGATCACGTCACCCGGCTCCAGCACCATGAACCGGCTGAGGTACCAGACGACGTGGCGGACACCGAAGATCATGTCCTTGGTGTGGCCGTCCTGGCGCAGCTCGCCGTTGACCCGCAACCGCATCCCCAGTCCCTGCGGGTCGCCCACCTCGTCGGGCGTGACCAGCCAGGGGCCGAGCGGGTTGAACGTCTCGCACGACTTGCCCTTGTCCCACGTCCCGCCCCGCTCGTGCTGGAACGCCCGTTCGGTGACGTCGTCGGCGATGGCGTACCCCGCGATGACGTCGTCGGCGTCGGCCGGCGAGTCCAGGTAGCGCGCCGTGCGGCCGATGACCACCGCCAGCTCGACCTCGTAGTCGGTCTTGACGCTGTCGCGCGGGACGAGGACCGCGTCGTCGGGACCGACGACCGTGTTCGAGGCCTTCAGGAAGATGACCGGCTCGGCGGGCGGGGGCGTCGCGGTCTCGGCGGCGTGGTCGGCGTAGTTCAGCCCGACGCAGACGACCTTCCCCGGCCGGGCGACCGGGGCGCCGATCCGCAGGCCCGTGATGTCGATCGGGTCCACCGCGCCGTCGGCGAGGGCCGCCCGGACCCGGTCCACGCCGCCGCCCGCCAGGAAGGCGCCGTCGATGTCGGCGGTCAACCCGGTCAGGTCGTAGGCGGCGCCGCGGGCGTCGAGGACGACGGGCCGCTCGTGGCCCGCCGGGCCCACGCGCAGGAACTTCATCGGGGTTCTCCTTGGTGTGCGACGTCTTGGTGCGGCGTCTTGGTGCGACGTGTTGGTGTGCGACGCCGTCGTCAGCCGGCGGGCGGGACGTCGCCGTCGCGGTCCACGTGCTCGCGCAGCCACCGCTCGGTGGTGGTGATGTGCAGGAGGGCGGCGGCCTGGGCGAGGGCGGCGTCGCGATCGACCAGCGCGTGGTAGATGGCCTCGTGCTCGGCGAGGGTGCGGCTCGCCGCGTTGTCGTCGACCAGTCCGCGCCACACCCTGGCGCGCACCGTGCGGCCGGAGATGCCGTCCAGCAGGGTCGCCAACGTCGCGTTGCCCGTGGCGGCGACGACGGCCCGGTGGAAGGCGGCGTCGTGCTCGTTGAGCAGCTCCACGTCGTCGCGGGCGGCGCGCATCGCGTGGAGGTGCTCCTCGACCACGGCGAGCTCCGCGGCGCTGATCCGGGTGGCCGCGAGTCCGGTGGCGACCGGCTCGAACAGCCGGCGCACCTCGGTGAGCTCCAACAGCGTGTCGCCGTGGAGCAGCTCCACCGCGGACGCGATGCTCCCGAGCAGCACCTCCGGCTCCAGGCTGGTCACGTAGGTGCCGTCGCCCCGCCGGATCTCCAGCACGCGTGCGACCACGAGCGCCTTGACCGCCTCCCGCATCAGGTTCCGGGACAGGCCCAGCTCGGCGGCCAACTGCTGCTCGGGGGGAAGCTTCGACCCCGGCGACAGGTCACCCGACTGGATCAGGTCCCTGATGCGGTCGATCGCCTTGTCGGTCAGTGACATCGGTGGCTTCTCCCAGGACGTGGCGTGCGCGCTGGGCAGGCTAGCAATACATCCCATCTCTACGGAAGACATTGGATGTCTCGGAAACCAGGCCCACCTTCGGCGTTGGCCATTTACCAGGCTACTTACCGGTTTTCCGCCTGAGTCGAGCGCCGACTCTAGACACCGACAGGCCGGACGACCTATAAATCCATCCCATGTCCTGTCGGCTCCTGGGCCGAGGACATGCCGCAGACACACGACAAGGGGTGGTGGCCATGCCTTCGACCCGACGCCGAGGCGCCCGCGCCGGAAGCGCCAGGCACGATGACTGAACTGATCACCGCCGTCGACGCGGTCGACGTGCGGTTCCCGACCTCGCGCGAGCTCGACGGCTCCGACGCCATGAACCCCGAACCCGACTACTCGGCCGCCTACGTGACCATCCGGACCAGCGAGGGCGCCGAGGGCCACGGCCTCGCGTTCACCGTGGGGCGCGGCAACGACGTCGAGGTCGCCGCCGTGCGCGCCCTGGCCCCGTTGGTCGTCGGGCTGCCGGTGGACGAGGTCCTGGGTGATCCGGGCGCGTTCTCGCGCCGGTTGACCGGTGACAGCCAGCTCCGCTGGCTCGGCCCCGAGAAGGGCGCCATCCACATGGCCGCCGCGGCCGTCGTCAACGCCGTCTGGGACCTCTACGGGCGGCGCACGGGCAAGCCGGTGTGGCAACTGCTCTCCGAACTGACCCCCGAGCAGCTCGTCGACCTCGTCGACTTCCGCTACCTCGAGGACGTCCTCACCCGCGACGAGGCGCTCGACATCCTCCGCCGCGCCGAGCCCGGCCGCGCCGACCGCGCCGCCCACCTCCTGCGGCACGGCTACCCCGCGTACACCACCACACCCGGCTGGCTCGGCTACGACGACGAGAAGCTCGTGCGCCTGTCGAAGGAGGCCGTCGCCGACGGGTTCACCCAGATCAAGCTGAAGGTCGGCGCGGACGCCGCCGCCGACCGGCGCCGCCTGCGGCTGGCCCGCGAGGCGGTCGGGCCCGACATCAGGATCGCCGTGGACGCCAACCAGGCCTGGGGCGTGCGGCAGGCCGTCGAGTGGATGACCGGGCTGCTGCCCTACGACCCGTACTGGATCGAGGAGCCCACCTCGCCCGACGACATCCTCGGCCACGCCGCGATCCGGCGGGCGCTGGCGCCGGTGAAGGTCGCCACCGGCGAGCACACCCACAACCAGGTGATGTTCAAGCAGCTGCTCCAGGCAGGCGCCCTCGACATCCTGCAACTCGACGCCAGCCGCACCGCGGGCGTCACCGAGAACGTCGCGATCCTGCTGCTGGCGGCCAAGTTCGGCGTGCCCGTGTGCCCGCACGCCGGCGGTGTCGGGCTGTGCGAGATGGTCCAGCACCTGGCGATGTTCGACTACGTCGCGGTCAGCGGCACGACCGAGGACCGCGTCATCGAGTACGTCGACCACCTGCACGAGCACTTCACCGACCCGGTGCGGATCCGCCGCGGCCACTACCTCGCCCCGACCGCGCCCGGCATCAGCGCCGAGCTGCACCCCGCCTCCATCGCCGCCCACCGCTTCCCCGAGGGGCCCGTCTGGAACCGGCAGGCCACCGCGTGAGCGCGCCCGAGTTCGCCGGCCTCGCCGCCGTGGTCACCGGCGGCGCCTCCGGCATCGGACTGGCCACGGCGCTCCTGCTGGCCTCCCGCGGCGCGCGCGTCGCGTGCCTGGACCTCGCACCGGACGGCGTGCCGGACCCGCTCGTCGGGATCCGGGCCGACGTGTCCGACGACGTCAGCGTGCGGGCCGCCGTGGAGCGGGCGGCCCAGCGGCTGGGCGGCATCGACATCCTGGTCAACAACGCCGGCATCGGCGCGCAGGGCGCCATCGAGGACAACCCGGACGACGAGTGGCGGCGGGTGTTCGAGGTCAACGTCCTCGGCATCGTCCGCACCACCCGCGCGGCCCTGCCGCACCTGCGCCGGTCCGACCACGCGGCGATCGTCAACACCTGTTCCATCGCGGCGACCGCCGGTCTGCCCGACCGCGTCCTGTACTCGTCGACCAAAGGCGCGGTGCTGGCCCTGACCCGTGCCAGCGCCGCCGACCTCGTGGCCGACGGGATCCGCGTCAACTGCGTCAACCCCGGCACCGCCGACACACCCTGGATCGCCCGCCTGCTCGACCGCGCCGAGGACCCCGAGGCGGAGCGGGCCGCGCTGCACGCCCGCCAGCCCATGGGACGCCTGGTCACCGCGGACGAGGTGGCCGCCGCCATCGCCTACCTGGCGAGCCCGCTCGCCGGCTCCACCACCGGCGCCGACCTCGCCGTCGACGGCGGGATGAGCGGCCTGCGCGTCCGTCCGCGCACCTGACCGTCCCTCAAGGTTTCCCACAGCATCGCCGCTAGGAGAACCCGTGAAGAGCACCCACCGCACGATCGCCTCCCTCGGCGCGGTCGCCGCCCTCACCGCCGCCCTCGCCGCCTGCGGCGACTCGAACGCCGGGTCCGGCGGGCCCGTGGTCGGCGTCGACTACCCCCGGTCCGACACCGACTTCTGGAACTCCTACATCGAGTACAGCCCCGGGTTCGCGAAGGAGCTCGGGCTCGAGCTGAAGACCACCAACTCCCAGAACGACGTCGCCAAGCTCACCGCCAACGCCCAGACCTTCATCAGCCAGGGCGTCAAGGGCGTCGCGATGGCGCCGCAGGACACCGCGGCCATCGCGCCCACGCTGGAGCAGCTGGAGGCGAAGAAGATCCCGGTGGTCACCGTGGACACCCGCCCCGACACCGGCAACGTGTACATGGTGGTCCGGGCCGACAACCGCGCGTACGGCGAGAAGGCGTGCCGGTTCCTGGGCGCCAAGCTCGGCGGCCAGGGCAAGGTCGTGATGCTGCAAGGCGATCTCGCCTCGATCAACGGCCGCGACCGCACCGAGGCGTTCAACGACTGCATGAAGGCGAACTACCCCGGCATCACCGTCTTCGGCGAGGCCACGAACTGGGACGGCGCGGTCGCCGCGCAGAAGCTCCAGACCGACCTCACCGCCCACCCCGACATCAAGGGCGTGTACATGCAGTCCAGCTTCGCCCTCGCCGGCACGCTGCAGGTGCTCAAGCAGAAGGACCTGCTGGTGGGGCCGGAGCACCCCAAGCACGTGTTCGTGGTCTCCAACGACGGCATCCCCGAGGAGCTGGCCGGCATCGCCGAAGGCCGCATCGACGCCACCGTCTCCCAACCGGCCGACCTCTACGCCAAGTACGCCCTGCACTACCTCAAGGCCGCGATCGACGGCAAGACGTTCGCGCCCGGCAAGACCGACCACGACAGCACGATCGTCCAGGTCCGCGACGGCCTGCTGGAGGACCAGCTCTCCGCTCCCCTGGTGACCGCCGACGGCGGCACCTACGACGGCGTTCCCAGCCTCAAGAGCGACGACCAGTCGTTGTGGGGCAACAAGCTCGGTTGAGCGGAAGGCGAGACGCGAGATGACCGTGACCGCGCCCGTCGTCGAGGCGACGGGGATCACGAAGCGATTCGGCTCGACGGTGGCCCTGCACGAGGCCGCCATCAGGGTGGAGGCCGGGCAGACCCACGCCCTGGTCGGGCGCAACGGGGCGGGCAAGTCGACGCTGGTGTCCATCCTCACCGGACTCCAGGCCCCGGACGAGGGCGAGGTCGCGTTCGGCGGCGAACCCGCCCCTCGGCTCGCCGACCGCGACGCGTGGCGGCAGCGGGTGGCGTGCGTCTACCAGAAGTCCACGATCATCCCCGAGCTGACCGTCGCCGAGAACCTCTTCCTCAACCGGCACGACCGCGGCCGCGTCGGGCTGATCAGCTGGAAGACGGTGCACGGCCGGGCGCGCGAGCTGCTGGACACCTGGTCGGTCGACGTCGACGCGCGCACCCCCGCCCGGGAGCTCGACGTCGAGCAGCGGCAGTTCGTGGAGATCGCGAGGGCGCTGTCGTTCGGCGCCCGCTTCATCATCCTCGACGAGCCCACCGCCCAACTCGACGCGGCGGCCATCACCCGGCTGTTCACCCGGATCGACGACCTCCAGCGGCAGGGCGTCACCTTCCTGTTCATCAGCCACCACCTCCAGGAGATCTACGAGATCTGCGACGTGGTGACGGTGTTCCGCGACGCCAGGCACATCCTCACCGCCGCGGTCGACGAACTGCCCCGCGCCGAACTGGTCGCCGCCATGACCGGCGAGGCCGCGGCGGAGGCGGGCGGCGGTCGGCGCGGGCCGGCGCCGGACGCCGCCGACGTGCTCGTGGTGGACGGCGCGTCACTGCCCGGCGCGTACGAGGACGTGTCGTTCCGCGTCCGCGCCGGCGAGATCGTCGGTCTCGCGGGCGCGGCGAGCAGCGGCCGCATCGAGATCGCCGAGACCGTCGTCGGCTTGCGCGCGGCGGCCCGCGGCACCGTGGAGATCGCGGGGTCCCGGCCGCGGCCGGGCAGCGTGGCCTCGGCGCTGAAGGCCGGTGCGGGGTTCGTCCCGCAGGACCGGCACCACCAAGGTCTCGTGCCGCAGATGTCCTTGGCGGACAACGGGACCCTGACCATCCCCGAACGGCTCGGGCGCAACGGGTTCATCGACGGCCGCCGCCGTGACCGCATCGCCTCGACCATGATCGAGAACCTGGCGATCAAGACGCCCGGACCGGAGCTGCCGGTCTCCGGCCTGTCCGGCGGCAACCAGCAGAAGGTCGTCATGGCACGCGCCCTGGCAGGCGACCCGGAGCTGCTGGTGCTGATCAACCCGACCGCCGGCGTCGACGTGCGGTCCAAGGAGTTCCTCCTCGGCAAGGTCGAGGAGATCGCCGGGTCCGGCGCCGGCGTGCTCATCGCCTCCGACGAACTCGACGACCTGCGCCTGTGCGACCGGGTCCTGGTGGTGTTCCAGGGCCGCGTGGTCGCCGAGACGCCCGGCGGTTGGCACGACCACCAGCTCGTGGCCGCGATGGAAGGAGTGGACCTCGATGCCTGAGACCAAGACCGCCGCGGTCACCGGGAACGACCCGGCGGCAGGCCCCGCGGGGAAGTCCGCCCGGCTCCAGGGCAGGCGGCGGCTCGCCTTCGCCCGCCTGCGCGACTTGGCCCTGATCCCCGCCATCATCGCGATCGCCGTCGTCGGCCAACTGGTCAGCCCGGTGTTCCTGCAAGCCGACAACCTCGTCAACATCCTGCAGACCATGTCGGAGATCGCCGTCCTGGTCCTGGCCCAGACCCTGGTGCTGGTCGTCAAGAAGATGGACCTCTCCCTGGAGTCCACCGTCGGCCTCGCGCCCGGAGTCGCCGCGTGGCTCACCGTGCCGGTCGGCGCCGGTCACGGGCTGGGCCTGGTGCCGGGTGGCTGGTCGGTGCCCATCACGCTGGCCGTCGGCGTCCTGGTCGGCGTGGTCAACGCGCTGTTCATCATCCGGTTCGGGCTCAACGGCTTCATCGTGACGCTCGGCATGCTGATCGTGCTGCGCGGCATCCTCACCGGCATCTCCGGCGGCCAGACCTTCTTCCGCCTCCCCGAGTCGATGCTGTACCTCGGCACCACGCAGTGGTTCGGCGTGCCCGTGTCGGTGTGGCTGTGCCTGGCCCTGTTCGCCGTCGGCATCGTGGTCCTCGGCTTCACCAGCTTCGGCCGGTCCCTCTACGCGATCGGCGGCAACGTCGACGCGGCCAAGGCCGCCGGCATCCGCACCGACCGCGTGCTCTGGATCGTCATCGTCACCGCGAGCCTGCTCGCCGCCCTCGGCGGCCTGCTGCTCTCCGGCCGACTGGCCTCGGTCGCCTCCGGCCAGGGCAACGGCTACATCTTCACCGTCTTCGCCGCCGCGGTCATCGGCGGCATCAGCCTCAACGGCGGCAAGGGCACCGTGTTCGGCGCCTTCACCGGCATCCTGCTGCTGTTCATGATCCAGAACGTGCTCACCCTCGGCGGCGTCCCCGCGCAGTGGATCGGCGCCCTCAACGGGGCCATCATCCTCATCGCCCTGGCGCTCTCCCGCGTGACCGGCGGCAAGGCGCAGGATTAGGCGCCCGCGCCTCGACCACCCGTGCGGCACGGGTGGGCACGAACGGTTGACGACGTCCGAGGGGTGCGGCCAGGACGGGTGAGAGGGCGACCTCGGTGGGGTGAAGGGCCGGGTGTGCGGTGGTGGGAGGGGCGGCGGCGGAGGTAGGCATGAAGCGCGGGCGGGGTCATGGCCGCCCGGCGACGTGTCGCCTTCGTGAGGATGGACGATGTCTGCGCCGACGCTGAACCACCGGGCCACCGGGTACGACGCCCGCCAGGCGTACTGCATGGCCAAGGCCGCCGAGCTGGCCTACAAGGACCGCGAGCGGATCGAGGCCACGGCCGCGGAGTGGGGGTTCGACCGGGTGCGCCACCACCACTCGACGTTCTCCCCGCCGTTCGCGATCAGCGACACCCAGGCGTACACGATGGCCAGTCCGACGATGATCGTGACCGCGTTCCGCGGCACCGAGCCCGTGCAGCTGCGCGACTGGCTGTCGGACACGACCACGCCGCCGTGGCCCGGTCCGGCGCGCACCGGCCTGGTCCACTACGGGTTCGCCGAGGCGTTGCGGGCGGTGATGCCGTCCGTGCTGGCGGCCGTGGAGGAGTTGCGCGACGCCGAGCAGACGGTGTGGTTCACCGGGCACAGCCTCGGCGGCGGCCTGGCGATGCTGGCCGCGGCCTGGCTGCACTTCGAGGACCCGCGGCTCTCGGCCCAGGGCGTGTACACCTTCGGCCAGCCCCGCACGTGCGACCGGACCCTGGCCGACGCCTACGACAAGGCCCTGGCCGGACGTACGTTCCGGGTGGTCAACAACAACGACGTCGTCGCCCAGGTCCCGCCGGAGCCGGTGTTCCACCACGTCGCGACCCTGCGCTACATCGACTCCTCCGGCCGGGTCCGCGAGTCCATGCCCACCGTGTCCAACCTGCTCGACCGGGGCAAGGGCCTCGCCGCCGACCCGTTCGCCCCGGCCGGTGACGGGATGCGGGACCACCTCATGAAGGCCTACGTGGCCGCCCTGGAGAAGAACCTGCCCTGACCGGCGATCCCTCCCTCTTCCGAGTGGTCCCCCTGCCGACCACTCGCTCCGCGGCTCAACCCGGCACGACGACGGCCCGGCTGCGCCCGGTGTGCGCCCACGCGTCGCCGACCCGGCTCAGCGGGTACGCGGTGTAGGGCACGTGCAGGGAACCGTCGGCGAACCGGGCCATGACCTCGGGCGCCCTGGCCGACATCTCCTCGACGGACACCGAGCCCGCACCGCTCCCGCTGATCCGGATCCGCCGACTGCGCAGCAGTTCCGCGGGCAAGGACGCCTCCAGGCCCGCGAGCGAGCCGAGCTGCACGTACGCCGTGCCCGCTCCGCCGTCCTCGCCGCCCCGACCCAGCACCGCGAACGCGGCCTCGGCGATCGGCCCCCACAGGTAGTCCAGCACGAGACCGGGCCGCGCCTCGGCGACGGCGCCGGCCAAGGCCCGCTCCAGGGCGTCGGACCCGTCCTGGGCCAGCGACACCGTCGTCGCACCCAGGCCGCGCAACCGCTCCAGCGCCTCCGGGTCACGCCCGGCGGCGACGACGCGTTCCGCCCCGAGCGCCAGCGCGCCCTGCACGGCCAGGCTGCCCGACATCCCGGTCGCGCCCAGCACCAGCACGGTGCCCAGCGCGCCCACTTCCTCGCGCCGCGATGTGAGGACCACCCAGCCCGACAGGCCGGGGTTCATGCCCGCGGCGACGGCGAGCGGATCCGCCCCCGCCGGCACCTCCGCCTGGAACGGGGCGGTCAGCCGCTCCGCCATCGTCCCGAACGGCGGACGCGCGTAGCCGGTGTAGACCAGGCGCCCGTCACCGGTGCGGGCGACCGCGTCGATCCCCGGCACCAGCGGGTACGTCGTCCGGCCGCCGTAGTGCCGCCCGGAGGCCGGCCCGCGCACGACGTTGTGCAGACCCGCTCCGACCAGGTGCAACGGCTCCTGACCGGGCGGGACCGCCGGCTCGGCGACGTCTCCGCAGACGGGTGGCGCATCGGGTCCGGTGACGACTGCAGCACGCATCCGAACTCTCCTTAACTAAGTTAAGCCGTGCCTCCAGCGTCCCTGAACGTCGTTAAGGTGTCAAGGAGCCGTGGTTCGAGCGGTGGGCCGCCGTCATCGAGGAGCAGGAACGGCGCCAGGCCGCCGGGACCGATCCGACGCGGTACTCGGTCACCGCGCGCGAGGCCTGGTTGGGGGAAGGCGTGGCACTGGTCAACCTGAGGTGTCGGCCGCGGCCTGACCGGCGGGCTCCGCGCGACGAATTGTCGGACCCCGTCCGTACAGTTCGTGGACGTCGTTTCCGGGTCTGTTCTTCGGGGGGAAGTCGTGGTGCGCAGGTGGGAACTCGTCGACGGTGGCTCGGCGAAGTTCTGGGAGGTCGACCAGGACGGCGTGCGGGTGACCGTCCGATTCGGACGGCTGGGCGCGGCGGGGCAGACCCAGACCAAGGAGCTGGCCTCGGAGGCGGCGGCGCTGGCCCACGTCGCGAAGCTGGTGGCCGAGAAGGAGAAGAAGGGCTACCTGAGCGTCGCCGCCACCACTCCCCCGCCCCCTGCGGCCACACCCGCCCCGGTCGCCGCTCCCGCGGTCGAGGCTCCCCCGCCCGACGAGGACGCCTGGGTGATGCCCCGGGAGTGGCTGCGGAAGGCGATGCGCCGCAGGGACGCCGGTCCGCGGCCGGAGTTCGCGGTGGACGCCGCGCTGGCGCAGAAGGTGCACGACCGGATCACCGAGCGCGCCGCGACGACCGCGCAGGCGCTGGCGCACCCGAAGTCGAACCCGGACCTGGTGCGGGCACTGCGCGACCACCTCGACGGCACGCCTGATCCGTTGGGGGCCGCCGTGCTCGCCAAGGTGGCCGGCGCGGACGACTCCCCGGTGCACTGGTGGATCGAGGAGTTCGGTCTGCCGTTCGCCGCGGCGGCGGCCGTGCACCACTCGATGGCGCACGTCCACCACCAGAAGGACGGCAGCGGCGACTCCCTGTTCTGGTACCCCGAGCGCCACTACGGCGACGACACCACCAAGGGCCGGGCGCTGATCGAGGTCCGGACCGCGTTGGCGGCCGCGGACCAGGCGACGTACGACGCGGCGGTGGCGGAGCTGGAGAAGGTCGGCGGCTCCCCGTTCGGCCAGGCGGCGCGGGCGTTCCTCGCGCCGACGCGGCACGACTGGTTCGACGAGGCGAACGCCGCCGAGTACGCGCCGTTCTGGATGGTGGTGTGCGCGGCGAGCACGCTGGAGCAGCTGGCCGGCCTGCGGGTCGGGCCCTTCATCTGGTCTCCGGTCGGCCTCTACACGGCCCTGCACGTGCACGGGCCGGCGCTCGCCCCGCTGCTGGACGCGAACCTGCGCGCCAAGGTCGAGTTGGACGCGGACTGCCGCAAGCGGGCGCTGGACGCGCTGGCGGCGCTGCCGTCCGACGAGGCGTCCCTGTTGCTGCTCAACCGGCTGCGGGAGCGGTACGCGCGGCCGGCGCTGCTGTCCGCGATGGCGGCGTTCCCGAGGCGGGCGGCCCGGCTGCTGGCGCACCGTGCCGCCGGCGACGCGGACGTGCGCGACCTGCTGCGCCGGCACCTGCTGACCCATCCGGACCTGGACCTGCCGGACGGAGTGGCGCGGCCCGTGACGGTGCCGGACGCGCCCGCCGACGCGCTGCCGCGGGTGCTGGCCGAGCCGCCGTGGGAGCACCGTCGCCCGCGGCCCGAACCCGTGGTGCTGAAGGACGTCCCGGTGCCCGCCGCCCACCTCACGTGGCTGCCGGGCGAGCGCGAGGCGTGGCTCGGGCTGAAGAGCCGGTGGACCGACGACCGCGACGACTGGAACGACGTCGCGGCCGCCGCCCGCGCCGGGAACTACTTCGGCCACGGCCTCTTCGAGGTCGGCCCGGAGGAGCTCGCGCGCCCGCTGCTGGCCGACTGGACGCCCAACGGCACCTGGGAGAGCGAGCTCTGGGGCAGGCGCATCACGGCCCGGTTCGGGCTGGACGCCCTGCCCGCGATGACGCGGCTGGCGGTGGGCAACCCGCAGCAGGTCGGTGACCTGCTGCTCCCGTACGCCACCACCGAGGTCGCCGAGCTGATGGCGGACTGGTTGGCGCGCCTCAAGACCGCCCGCGCGCTCGCCGCCTCCTGGTTGTCCCGGCACCGCGAGGCCGCCGCCCGCCTCCTGCTGCCCGCGGCGCTGGGCGTGGCGGGCCGTGCGCGCCGCAACGCCGAGGCCGCGCTCCGCCACCTCTACCTGGAGACCGGTGTCGACGTCATCGCCGTCGCCGCCTCCGTGTCCGCCGAGGTGGGCGCGGCGGTCGACGCGCTGATCGAGGTCGACCCGCTCGACGTGCTGCCCGCCAAGCTCCCGGTGATCGGCGACTGGGCCGACCCCCGGCTGCTCCCCCAGGTGCTGCTGGCCGACGGCGCCGGCGCGTTGTCCGCCGACGCCGCGGCGAACCTCCTGATGACCGCGGCGCTGTCCAAGCCGGACGCCGTGTACCCCGGTCTGCCGCTCGCCGTCGAAGCGTGCGACCGGGCGTCGTTGGCGGAGTTCGCCTGGTCCCTCTTCGGCCGCTGGCAGGACGCCGGGGCGCCGGCGAAGGGCGCCTGGGCCTTCACCGCCCTCGGCTGGTTCGGCGACGACGAGACCGTGCGCCGGCTGGCGCCGCTGATCCGCGCCTGGCCCGGCGAGAGCCAGCACGCCCGCGCCGTGACGGGCCTCGACGTGCTGGCCCGGATCGGCAGCGAGGTGGCCCTCACCCACCTCAACAGCATCGCGGAGCGGGTCAAGTTCAAGGGCCTCAGGACCCGGGCCCAGGAGAAGGTCTCCGACATCGCCGCCGCGCTCGGCCTGAGCCGCGACCAGCTGTCCGACCGCCTCGTGCCCCGCCTCGGCCTCGACGACGAGGCGACGTCGGTGATCGACTACGGCCCGCGCCGGTTCACCGTCGGCTTCGACGAGCAGCTCAAGCCCTACGTCCTCGACGAGGACGGCAAGCGCCGCAAGGACCTGCCCAAGCCCGGCGCGAAGGACGACCAGGCGCTCGCGCCGCTGGAGCACAAGCGGTTCGCGGCGTTGAAGAAGGACGTCCGCGCGATCGCGTCGGACCAGATCCACCGCCTGGAGCGGGCGATGGTCGACCAGCGCACCTGGACCGCCGAGGAGTTCCGGACGGTCCTCGCCGCGCACCCGCTGCTGTGGCACCTGGTCCGCCGCCTGGTGTGGATCACCGACGCGGGCGCGTCGTTCCGCCTGGCCGAGGACCGCACGCTCGCCGACCCGTCCGACGACGGGTTCACGATGCCCGACGACGCCCTGGTCCGCGTCGCGCACGCGGTCGACCTCCGGGACACGGCGGCGGCGTGGGGCGAGGTCTTCGCCGACTACGAGATCCTCCAACCGTTCCCGCAGCTGGGCCGCCCGATCCACCTGCCGGAGTCGACCGGCGGGCTCCTCCCCCGGCTCAAGGAGTACTGCGCCACCCCGTACCCGATCGGCAGGATCCTCGGCCTGACCAAGAAGGGCTGGGTCCGCGGCACGCCGCAGGACGCGGGCGTCGAGTGCTGGATCACCCGGCCGTTCCCGGACGGCGGGGCCCTCGTCGCCTCGCTCGACCCCGGTATCGCGGTCGGCGCGGTGGACGTCTTCCCGGAGGTCGGTTTCAGCGACGTGTGGTTCTCGCCGAGCGGCCACGGCGGCTGGTCCGCCCCGAGGAACGCTCCCGCCACCTACGAGATCGACCCGATCACCCTGTCCGAACTCCTCTCCGAACTGGAGTCGCTGCGGTCATGACCAGCACCAGGACGACGCAGCGCCCTCCGGCCGAGATCCGCTTCGCCGACGAGCTCGCGCGCCTGCGCGACGCCGACACCGCGCCCAAGCCGCCGGGCTGGGTGCTGAGCCTCGCCGCCGCGCGCCGGTTCGTGGTGGGCGACGACGAGCAGGGCATCACCAAGAAGTTCGTGGGCGACCCGTCCCTGGTGGACAGGGCGCTGGTCACGCTGGCCACCGGTCGCGGCCTGATGCTCGTCGGCGAACCGGGCACGGCGAAGTCGCTGCTGTCCGAGCTGATCGCGGCGGCGGTCTGCGGCGAGTCGACGTTGACGATCCAGGGCGGCGCGGCCACCACCGAGGACCAGATCAAGTACTCCTGGAACTACGCGCTGCTGGTGGCCGAAGGGCCGTCGCCGCGCTCGCTCGTGCCGGCGCCGATGCTGCGGGGCATGGCCGAAGGCAAGGTCGTGCGGTTCGAGGAGATCACCCGCTGCCCGCTGGAGGTGCAGGACTGCCTGCTGTCGCCGCTGTCCGACCGCGTGCTGGCGATCGGGGAGCTGGACGGCCCGGACGGCATGGTGTTCGCGCAGGACGGGTTCAGCGTGATCGCCACCGCGAACACCCGCGACCGGGGCGTCAACGAGATGAGCGCGGCGCTGAAGCGGCGGTTCAACTTCGAGACGGTGTTCCCGATCCCCGACTTCGACACGGAGCTCGCGCTGGTCGAGCGGGAGGCGGCGAGGCTGTTGGAGAGGTCGGGGGTGGAGCTCGCGCCGAAGCGGGACGTGCTGGAGGTCCTCGTGCGCACGTTCCGAGACCTGCGCGACGGCGGCGACCGGCTCACGACCGTGATGAGCACGGCCGAGGCGGTCTCGGTGGCGCACGCGGTGGGGGTGCGGGGCTGGTTCCTGCGGGGTGAGGCGGGTTCGGCCGCGGACGTCGTCGAGTGCCTGGCGGGCACGGCGGCGAAGGACAACGCGGAGGACCTGGCCCGGCTGCGGCGGTACCTGGAGCAGCACGCTCCGCGGCACCAGGGCGAGCAGTGGCAGGAGCTGCACCGGGCCCGTCACCTGCTGCCCGGCTGATGGGGGCCGTGTTCGTCGGCGTCCGGCACCACAGCCCCGCCTGTGCCCGCCTGGTCGCCGCCACCATCCGGGCGCGGCGGCCCGCCTACGTGCTGGTCGAGGGCCCCGCCGACGTCAACGACCGCATCGATGAGCTGCTGCTGGGCCACGAGCTGCCCGTCGCGCTGTTCAGCTACTCCGACGAGCACGCGTCGTGGACGCCGTTCTGCGACTACTCGCCGGAGTGGGTGGCGATCACCGAAGCGCGCCGCTGCGGTGCGCGGGTCAGGTTCATCGACCTGCCCGCGTGGCACGAGGCGTTCCGCGACGTCGGCAACCGGTACGCCGACGCGGAGCCGCGGTACGCCGAGGCCGTCGAGCGGTTGTGCGCCGAGTTCGCGGTCGACAACGTGGACGTGCTGTGGGACCACCTGTTCGAGTGCGGGGCCGAGCCGACGGGCCTGGCCGAGTACTTCGACCTGCTCCGCGGCGCGGCCGACGTGGACGGGGGTGACTCGGCGCGCGAGGAGTACATGGCGCGCTGGGTCCGGGCGGCGGTGGCGGACGCGGGGGACGAGCCCGTCGTCGTGGTCACCGGCGGCTTCCACACGGCCGCCCTCAAGGCCAAGCTCGACGGCGCCGCCGAGTGGCCGGAGGTGCCGGAGCGGGACCGGGGCGCGACCTACCTCGTCCCATACTCCCACGCCCGCCTGGACGCGTTCACCGGCTACCAGTCGGGCATGCCGTCGCCCGGCTACTACCAACAGGTGTGGGAGAACGGGGCACGGCGTGCGGCGGACTGGCTCGTCGAGTCGGTGGCGACGCGGTTGCGCCGCAGGCAGCAGCCGGTGTCGACGGCGGACCTCATCGCGGCGCGCACCCAGGCCGCGGCGCTGGCCCGGTTGCGCGGGCACGAGACCCCGGCGCGCACCGACGTGCTGGACGGGCTGACCAGCGCGTTGATCTCCGAAGACCTGACGCAGCCGCCTCCGTGGACGCGGCGCGGCGCGCTGCGGCCCGGCGCCCACCCGGCGCTGGTCGAGATGGTCGGGGCGCTGCGGGGCGACAAGGTCGGGCGGCTGCACCCGGACACGCCCGCACCGCCCCTGGTCGACGCGGTGCGGGAGCTGCTGCGGACCCACGGTCTCGACCACGAGGGTGAGGTGGTGCTCGACCTCACCGACGCGGAGGCGCTCGCGCGGAGCCGGATCCTGCACCGCCTGCGCGTGCTGCGCATTCCCGGCTTCCAGCGCACGAGCGGCCCGTCGGCGGGCGCCGAGCCGCAGTTGGACGAGCGGTGGGCGCTCAGACCGGTCGACGACCGACTGGCGGCGTTGATCGAGGCCGCCGAGAACGGGGCCACGCTGGAGGAAGCGGCCGGGGTGACGCTGCAACGCCGGTCGCGGCACGCGCGGCTGGAGCACCTGGCCGAGATCCTCTTCGACGCGGTGCTGTGCGGGATCTCGACGTTCTCGGATCGCGTCAAGGAGGCGCTCGACGAGGGCGTCCGGGAGACGGGCGACCTCGCGGCGCTGGGTCACGTGCTGAGCGCGGTGCTCGGGCTGTGGCGGCATGACCGGTTGTTCGGCGCGAAGAACGACCCGCTGCTGGGCGCGGTGATCGACACGGGCACGACGAGGGTGCTGTGGCTGATCGAGGGCCTGCACGGCGGACCGGCGCCGGCCGATCCGCACCGGCTCAGGGCGATGACGGCGACCAGGGACGCGGTGCGGCACGCCAAGGCGGCGTTGTCCCTGGACGCGGTGGACGTCACGGGCGTGGCGACCCGGGTCGGCGACGACCCGCAGGCGCCGCCCGACCTGCGCGGCGCGGCGCTCGGTCTCGCCTGGGCGCTCGGCGCGAAGCCGGACGTGCGGAAGGTGCGCGGCATCGAGGCGCTCGGCGACTGGCTGGCCGGGTTGTTCGCGGTCGCCCGGGAAGAGGTGCTGGCGAGCCCGGACCTGGTCGGCGTCCTCGACGAGCTGGTCAGCGCGATGACGGACGAGGAGTTCCTGGTGGCGCTGCCTGCGTTGCGGCTCGCCTTCGGCTACTTCCCGCCCCGGGAGCGGGAGCGGGTCGCGGCCGCCGTGCTCGCCCATCGCGGGGTCGAGGGCAGCGCCAGGGGCGTCACGCGCCTGCGAGCCGATCCGGTGGTGATCGCCGAGGCGAGGGGGGTGGAGGAACGCGTGGACGCGTTGCTGGCGAAGGGCGGCCTGGCATGACGGACCTGGAACGCTGGCGGCTGATCCTCGGCGAGCCCGCGTCGCGCCACACCGGCGGGCTGAGCGGCGAGGGCGTGCGCAGGGACAAGGCGCTGGAGTGGCTCTACGGGCGTGATCCCGACCTCGCCGAGCGCGGCGTGCGCCAGGGCGGCGACGGTGACTCGGTGCTGCGCACCGTCGACTGGCTGGACGAGGTGCACAGCCTGTTCCCGAGGGAGACGGTCGAACGCCTGGAGCGCGACGCGGTCGAGCGGTACGAGATCACCGACGTGGTGACGGATCCCGAGGTGCTGCGCCGGATCGAGCCGAACCCGGCGCTGCTGCGCGCGGTGCTGCGGACCAAGCACCTGATGAACCCGGCCGTGCTCGCGATGGCGCGCAGGATCGTCGAGGCGGTGGTGGGGCAGTTGATGGCGAAGCTGAGGACCGAGGTGCGCACGGCGTTCAGCGGCGCGAGGTCGCGCCGGCCGAGCATCCACCGCAACTCCCGCAACTTCGACTTCCGCGCCACGATCAGGGCGAACCTGCGGCACTACCGGCCCGAGGAGCGCAAGCTCGCGATCGAGCACCCGAAGTTCGTCTCGCGCACCAGGCGGCACCTGGAGCAGTGGCAGCTGATCCTGCTCGTCGACCAGTCGGCGTCGATGACCGGTTCGGTGATCCACTCGGCGGTCACCGCGTCGTGCCTGTGGGGGCTGCCGGGGATCAGGACGCACCTGGTGGCCTTCGACACCACCGTGGTCGACCTGACGTCGGACGTGACGGACCCGGTCGAGCTGCTGATGAAGGTGCAGCTGGGCGGCGGCACGCACATCGGCAAGGCCGTGGCGTACGGAGCGGAGCTGGTGGAGAGCCCGCGCCGGTCGATCGTGGTGGTCGTCAGCGACTTCTACGAGGGCGGCAGCGAGTCGCACCTCGTCCGCGCGGTGAAGGACCTGTGCGAGCAGGGCACCCACGTGCTGTGCCTGGCCGCGTTGGACGACGAGGCGAACCCGTCCTACGACCGCGAGCTGGCCCAGCGCCTCGCGAACGTCGGCGCCCACGTCGGCGCGATGACCCCGGGCCGGCTGGCGGAGTTCGTCGCGGAGAAGATCGGATGACCAGACCCGACCTGATGGCGCTGACCCCGGACGCGCTCGCGGCGCTGGCCAACCGGGGTCTGGTGAAGCGCGCCACCAAGGACCTGGACGCGGGAGTCGTCCCGGTGCTCGACACCGACGCGGCGGGCGCCGTGCGGGGCGAGTTCCCGGACGGCACCACGACCACGCTGCCGCCCGGCGCCCCGCTCGACGCGACCCGGTGCAGCTGCGGCGCGACGGGCGTGTGCCGGCACCGCATCGCGGTCGTCCTGGCGTACCGGCGCACCCGGGAGAGCACCGTGCCCGCCGAGCTGTGGTCGCCGGGCGCGGTGACCGACGCCGACCTGGCGGCGTTGACGGGCGAACGCGCGCTGCGCCGCGCCCGCCGGGTCCTCCGCGCCGGCTACCGCGCGAAGCTGCGACGCCCCACCGCGGCAGACCGGACGGCGCAAGCGGAACTGCCCACCTGCACGGTGACGTTCCTCGTGCCCGGCGACCTGTCCTACGTCCACACGGACGCGGTCGACCGCGACGTGGCGCTGGCGCTGGCGGTGTGGGCGTTCCGCGAGGCCGACGCGCAGGGCGCCGACACCGTCGACGTGGGCGGATCACCCACCACCGCGGCGGATCTCACCTCGGTGGCGGACCTGCTCGACCAACTGCTGCTCGACGGCGCGGCGAACGCGAGCGAGGTGCTCGACGTGGCCTGGCAACGCCTGCACCGCGACCTGACGGCGCAGCGCCTGCACTGGCCGGCCGCGGTGATCGCCGAGCTGCTCGCCCAGCTCGACGCCTATCGCCGGCGCAGCGCCGACTACCAGGCGGAGCGGTTCGCCGCACTGCTCACCGAGCTGCACGCCCGGACGACCGCGAACGGTCCGCGCGCCGAGGTCCTCGGTCCCGACGAGCCCGCCGAGACGCCGTTGCGCCGGGTCCGGCTGACCGCGCTGGGCGCGCGGCTGCGCGCCGAGTCCGCGGTGGACGTCTACTTCGCCTCGGGCGACGTGGTCCTGGTGCAGCGCGCCACTCCCCTGCGCACCGGGCAGCGCCTCGCCACGTCGAACGTGGTCTCGGAGTCGGCGACGCGCAGCGCGAGCCGTGCGGTGGCGGTGAAGGCCAACAGGGTCGCCAAGACCTCGCTCACCCCGGTCGGCACCGCGTGGCACGACCTGCCGCCGGCCTTGGTGGTCGACGACTACGCCGCGACCGCCGCACGCCTGGCCGAGCTGCCACCGCGGCAGGTCCGCGCGCGGGTCGAGGCGGAACTGGTCCGCGCGGTCCGCGTCGCCGAGGTGTCCGGCCTGGCCTACGACCCGGCCGCGCAACGCCTCACCGCCTCGCTGCACGACTCCACCGGCGCCTCGTGCGTCCTGGACGCGACGTACCGCGCCGTCGCGCCGCGGTCGCTCGACGCGCTCGCGGCGGCGTTGCGCGCCGACCCGACGACGGTCACCGGCTCCGTCCGCCGCCACCGCGGCGCGCTGGTCGTCGATCCGCTGGCCGTGCACACCCGAGCCGGCGTGGTCGTCCCGGACCTGGCGACGGACACGCCACCGCAGCCGCTGCCGCCCGGCGTCACGGCGGCGGATCCGTTGAGCGCGAGCGTGGACGGCGCGCTGACCGTGTTGGCCGAGGCCTCGCACCGAGGCCTGGACCACCTGACCAGCGGCCTGCTCGCCCGCGTGCGGGAGGTCGGCGTCCACCTGCACGGCACCGGCCTGCGCACGGCGGCGGCGCTGGTCACGGCATTCGCCGAGGCCCCGTCCCCGGCCACGTGGCTCGGCGCCCACCTCCGGCTGCTCGTCACCGCCGATGCCCGTTGACGCGTGGCGAGCGCGACTCGGGTGGCGCTCGCCCGGTGCGCGCAGGCTAGGTTGCCGGGATGAGCCTCCTCGATGACGTGGCCGAGCGCGACGGCTGGCGGTGCTGGGTGTGCGACGAACCGGTCGACCCCGGGATGTCGGTGAACGACTCGCGGGGGCCGAGCGTGGACAGCCGGACCGCCGACCGGAAGGCCAAGGTCGCCGAACGGCTCGCGCACCGCGGCTGCAACACCCGCAAGGGCGCGGTCACCGCGGTGATCCCCTGGCCGGACCACCTGCACGTCGCCGACCCCGCGCCGCTGATCACCGTCGCCGGGAGGCTGGAGCGCAAGGGCGGGCGCGAGGTGGTGGCCCGCTGCCCGACCGAGCGCGACGCCCGGGACGCCGCGGAATGGCTGGTGGACCGCTTCTCCCGACTGACCCCGGGCCTGCCGGTGACCGCCGCCGTCGACGCGGGCGGCGGCCAGTTCCTCGTCATCCTGGCCACCGCCCGCCGCTGAGCGGGCACCGGGCACCACCGATCCGAGCACCGCCCACCGAAGCCCCACCCGCCCGACCGGGCGCGCCCTCGCGTCGAGCCGGACCACCGCCCCCTCGGAACCGGGTCGTTCCCCCATGGTTCAACCAGTGTGCGCGGGCTGTTCCCGCGCACGTCGGCGCCCTGGAACGCGGCCCGACGAGGCTTCTCGCCACCCCACCGGCAGAGAGGCACCTTCATGGCGGAGAACCGAGTCGGACGGCGCGCACTGCTCCAGGCCGCGGTCGTGGCGCCCGCTGCCGCGATGGCACCCGCGGTGCTCGCGCCGGTCGCGCACGGCGACGAGCGCGGGACGGCCCGACCCGACACCGCCGACCCCCGCTTCACGATCGCCGTGCTGCCGGACACCCAGTACCTGCTCGACGAGGGCGGCTCCGACCCCGAGCCGGTGCGCGTGGCGTTGCGCGAGGTGGCGCGCCGGCGTGACGCGAACGTCGTCTTCCTGACCCACCTGGGAGACGTGACCGAGCACGGCACGGAGACCGAGGTGCGGCTGGCCGACTCGGTGTTCACCGACGGCGTCCCCTACAGCGTGCTGGCGGGCAACCACGACGTGCCGGGCAACACCGACGACCGGCGCGGGCCGACGCCGTTCTCCAGGGTGTTCGGGCCGGAGCGGTTCCGCCGCATGCCGACCTTCGGCGGGTTCGCGCCGGACGGCTACAACAGCTACCACGTCCTGCGCGCCGGCGGGCGGCAGTGGCTGGTGCTCGCGCTGGACTGGCGGGTGTCGGACCAGGGGATCGAGTGGGCGCAGACCGTGCTGGACCGGCACCGGTCGCTGCCCACCATCCTCACCACGCACGACCTCGTCGCCGGCAGCCCGGACGCGCGGCTCTCCGCGCACGGCAGCCACTTGTGGGACAACCTGATCCGCCGCAACGACCAGGTCTTCCTCACCCTCAACGGGCACTACTGGCCATCCGGCCGCACCACCCTGGTCAACGACCACGGCCACGACGTGCACCTGCACCTGACCAACTACCAGGACCGCTACTACGGCGGCGCGGGCATGGTCCGGTTCTACACGTTCGACCTCACCCGCGGCGTCATCGACGTGGAGACGTTCTCGCCGTGGCTGCTCGCCCGCGACGGCGACAGCCTGCCGGAGGCCGAGACCGCGCGGCTGACCGGCGACGCCGACCGGTTCACCGTGGAGATCGACTTCCGGGAGCGGTTCGCGGGCTTCGCGCCGCCCGTCGTGCCGCCGGCGCGTCCGGCGAGCGCCGTCGTCACGCGGGACACGGTGGCGTACTGGCGGTTCGACGCGGCCGGGTTCCCGGCGGGGGACGGTCCCGTGCCGGCGGGCGCGGTGGCCCGGGACCTCACCGGCCGGGGCAACGACCTCACCGTCACGCGGCTGCACGGGAGCGGCCCGGACGTGCTGACCTGGTCGGCCGAGCACCACGACGGCCAGCCCGCGCACGCGAGCCTGCGCTTCGACGGCGGCAAGGACCCCGACCGCGGCGCGGTGCTGCGCACGTCCGACACCGCACCGCTCAACGCCATGCGGTTCGAGGCGGGCTACACCATCGAGACGTTCTTCAAGCTCCCCGACCCGCTCGTCGGCGACCACGCGTGGATGGGCCTGCTCAGCTGGGAAGGCCGCGCCGGGGACGCCGGCAAGACCAGCGGCTGGTCCGACGACGAGCCGACGTGCAGCCTCAACCTGTCCGGCGAGCGGTTCCTGCAGTTCGTGGTCTACCCGGTGCCCGTCGACGCCGACCCCACGTCCTGGAGCCACGCCGTGCCGGTCGGCCGGTGGACGCACGTCGCCGTGGTCAACGACGGCCGCCGCACCACGATGTACGTCGACGGCGCGAAGATCGCCCGCAACGCCGCCGAGGAGTCACGCGGCATCTCGACGCTCGGCAGGCCGTTCGCGCTCGGGGGCACCCAGTTCGCGCTGCGCTACGGCCAGGGCTTCCACGGCTGGATCGGCGACACGCGGATCACCGCGAAGGCCCTGCGGCCCGACCGGTTCCTGACCGCCGAACGGTGATCGTCACCGAGGAGCGCGCGCCCGCGGCGGCCCGGCACGCACGTCAGGCCATGGCTCCGAGGCCGGCGCCCACCGGGAACACCAGGCCTTGGTCCCGGAGCCACGTCTCCAACCGTTGCGCGAAGTACGCGTGCCCGTCTTCGAGAGGATGACCACCGGGGCCGAACTCGAACCCACCCGACGTCGACCCGCCGAACGACGTGCCGCCCCTGCCGAGCGCGTCCCCGTAGACCGACGTGGGATCGAGCTGACGGCACAGCTCGACGGCTTCGCCCGGCAGCTTCGACGGCAGGAGGTCCCACGCGAAGGTGTACCTGGCCACCGCCCCGCGCGAGCGGAGGTAGGAGTCCAGCAGGACCCAGTCGGTCAGCAGGGTGATCGTGCCGCCCTCCCGGGTCCACATGGACCGGAAGTGCTCGTCGGCGGCGCCGTCGTCGTCCGCCAGGTTCCACGGCCCCAGGCGGTACCAGTCGGTCTCGTGCGGCAGGTCCGGGCGATCCACCCGATCGCGCCGGTGGTACTCGCCCCGGTTGACGCCGGTCCACATGCACACCACCAGGGTCTCCCCGACCCGCAAGCCGAACTCGCGGCACACCCGGTCGAGGTTGCCGACCGTGGTCCGGACCGTCCGGCGGTTCGAACCACCGCCGCAGGCCAGGTTCGCGACCGGGACGCCCAGGCGGGCGGCGAGCACCGCCGGCCACGCGCCCGTCCCACGATCGCGCAGCTCCTGACCGGCGGTGAAGCTGCACCCGTTCGCCACCAGCAACCTGATCACGGTGTCACCCCACCAGGGTCAGTCGTGGGCGCGGTGGGCGAGGACGTGCTCGGGGAAGGTCAGCCCCTGGTCCCTGAGCCACGTTTCGAGCAGGGTCGCGTGGTACGCGTAGCCGGCCTCCAAGGGGTGCCTGCCGGGGCCGAACTCGAACTTCTTCCGCGTCACGCCGTTGATCGAGTTGCCCTTGCTGCCGATCTCGTTGCCGTAGACCGACGTCGGCTCCAGCTGACGGGACAGCTCGACGGCCTCGCCCGGCAGCTTCGACGGCAGGACGTTCCACGCGAAGGTGTACCGGGGCACCGCGCCGCGCAAGCGGAGGTACGAGTCCAGCAGGACCCAGTCGGTCAGCAGGTTGATGGTGCCGCCCTCCTCGCTCAACATGGACCGGAAGTGGGCGTTGGACGCGCCGTCGTCCTCCTCGAAGTTCCACGGACCCAGGCGCTTCCAGTCCGTCTCGTACGGCAGGTCCGGGCGGCCCACCCGGTCACGCCGGCGCCGGACGTGGTACTCGCTCCGGTAGACGCACGTCCACATGCACATCACCAGCGTCTCCTCGACCGGCACGCCGAACTCGCGGCACACCCGGTCGAGGTTGCCGACCGTGGTCCGGACGATCCGGCGGTTCGAGCTCCCGTCACCGGCCAGGTTCGCGACCGGGATGCCCAGGCGGGCGGCGAGCACGGCGGGCCACGCGCTCGTGCCGGGATCACGCAGTTCCTGGCCGCGCGTGCAGCTGCAGCCGTTCGCCACGAGGAGTCCGATCATGACGGTCACAGCACCTTGATCCCCTCGCGCCGGCCGAACGCCGACGCGTGCTCCCAGGAGTTCACCAGCGGTTCGCCCCGCGAGTTCAGGCTCGTGTTGAGCAACATCGGGCAGCCGGTCTCCAGCTCCCACTCGTGCAGCACGCGGTACAGCAGCGGGTGCTGGTCGCGGGTCACCGTCTGCACGCGGCTGGTGCCGTCGGCGTGCACGATCGCCGGGAACCTCCCCGGTTCCCGGCACCGGGCCGTGAACTGCATGTAGGGCGTCGCCGGGATCGGCATCTCGAAGAACTCCGCCGCTCGTTCCTCCCGGATCACCGGCGCGAACGGGCGGAACTTCTCCCGCCCCTTCACCTCGTTGACACGGTCCTTCATCCGTCGGGTCCGGGGGTCGGCCAGGATCGACCGGTTGCCCAGCGCGCGGGGGCCGAACTCGGCGCGCCCGTTCGCCACCGCGAGGACCCCGTTCGCCTTGAGCTCCTCGACGACCTCGTGGGGGTCGAGCGTCCGCCGGATCTCGGTGCCCAGGTAGGGCCCGGGCCACGTCACCGGTTGCCGGGTGGTGGCCGCGACGGCGCCCAGGCTGGACCCGGCGTCGCCGGGGTTGGGGAAGATCCACACGCGGTCGAAGTCGCCGGTCGCGCAGATCCTGGAGTTGGCGACGCAGTTCAGCGCCACGCCGCCCATCAGCACCAGGTTGCGGCTGCCGGTCTCGCGGCGCGCCCACCGCGCCGCGCCCAGCAGCACCTCCTCGGTGACGGCCTGGACGCTGGCCGCGAGGTCCTCGGGCCGCGCGCCGGGCAGCCAGTCGCCGATGCCGCGGTGCACGTTGGCGCGCAACCGGAAACCCGGTTCGTCGACCGCGATCCACTCGGCCCGCAGCCGGTCGGCGTGCCGGGGCGAGCCGAAGGCGGCCATGCCCATGGTGATGTACTCGTCCTCGTTCGGGCGGAAGCCGCAGCGCCGGGTGAAGGCGCTGTAGAGCAGCCCGAGGCTGTGCGGGTAGCGACGGCGGAACAGCACGTCCAACCCGTCGCGCGCGGTGTACTTCGAGATGGTGAACGTGTCGAACTCGCCGATCGCGTCGGCGACGATGACCGCCGCGTCACCGAACCCGCTGGTGGCGACGCCGGCCATCGCGTGGGACTCGTGGTGGTGGGCGAACGAGATCTCCGGGAGCGGGAACGGCAGGCCCAGCGACCTCAGGTAGCGGCGCGGCGCGTCCTCCTTGGTCAGGGCGTCCTTCCACTGGCCGGCCGCCGCGTGCCGCAACTTCTTGAGGTACGGCCGCTCGTACCAGGAGATGGCCTGCGGCCTGCCGTGCGACAGCGCCTCGGCGACGAGGTCGGCGTGCAGGAGTGGGTCGTTCTTGACGCGCGAATAGCGTTCCGAGTGCCCGGCGAACAGGACTTCGCCGTCGTCCACCACGGCCAGCGACGCGTCGTGCGACAGCGCGGAGATGCCCCAGACCAGCACGGCGGCCCCTCACTTGTAGAGGTGCGGGTCGTTCTTCCTCGCGCGTCTCATGCGCATCCGCCAGGCGACCGCTCCGATTGCCCGCGACACGCGCCCCGCCAACCACCCGATTGCCCGCACTGATCCACTCCTCGCGACCGCGACCAGGCGCCGACGTGGCCGATCAGGGCAATGCCACCCGATCACACGCGGCGCGATATTCGACCCCGTTCACGATTCACCGCCCATCCTGCGAAAGCCACTCGAGCCCACCTCTCGACACGCACTTCAACCAAAAGTGTGCGTTACGCGGAACGCAAGGTGACCGGAACCGGTTCAGGCGTTCCACCAGGAGAACCGCGCACCCGACCAAGGGCACACGTGTGAGGGACGCGGCCGTTGCGGGCTCCTGACCAGCCCAGTCGGCGCGATCCGGCACCTTCGGCGACGAACGTCCCGTCGCGACCAAGAGGTCCACTCCATCGTGCAATCCGACGAAGCAGAGCCGCTGGTAACCTCCGGAATCAGGCCCTCCCTGGTCGACTCGGTCCATCACGGCCGGACACCCGACCGGTATTCATCAGTGAAGGGACGACGCCACCGTGACCATCGACCGAATGGACCTGGCCGCCAAACTCTACCAACCGAGAATCTTTCCCACGGCTTTGGCAGTGGCCCGCGGCAGGCGCTCGCACAACCCGGTCGTGGTGGACCTCGATCCGACCACGTTCTGCGATTTGGCGTGCCCGGAATGCATCAGCGGGAAACTGCTCAACCAAGGCCGCTTCACCGCGGAGAGGTTGGTGGCCCTCGCCGGCGAACTGGTCGAGTTGGGCGTCGCGGCGGTGATCCTGATCGGCGGCGGCGAGCCGCTGGCCCACCGGGGCACCCGGGCGGTCATCCGCGCGCTGGGCGGGGCGGGCGTGGCGGTCGGCGTGGTCACCAACGGCACGATGATCGACCAGAACCTGGACGTGCTGGCCGAGCACGCCTCCTGGGTGCGGGTCTCGGTGGACGCCGCGACCAGCGGGACCTACCGGTCCTTCCGACCCGACCGGCGCGGCGGGAGCGCGTTCGACCGGGTGATCGGCAACATGCGCCGCCTCGCCGAGGTCAAGACCGGCGCGCTGGGCTACTCGTTCCTCGTGGTGGTGCGCCGGGAGGCCGACGGCACCGCGGTCTCCAACCACGGGGAGGTGCTGGCCGGCGCGGAGTTGGCGCACGACATCGGCTGCGACTACTTCGAGGTCAAGGCCATGTTCGACGAGCGGCACCACGTGGTCGGCGTCCCGGAGGAGGTGCTGGCCTCCGTGGAGGCCCAGATCGACCGGGCGAGGCGCCTGGAGAGCGACCGGTTCCAGGTCGTCAACTCCTCCACCTTGGACTCGTTGAGGAAGCACGAGGGGCCCGTCCAGCCGAAGGACTACCGGCGCTGCGGCGTGGCCGAGCTGCGGACCCTCGTCACGCCGTCGGGCGTGTACACGTGCCCCTACCACCGGGGGAACGAGGCCGCCAGGCTCGGGGACGCGGTGACCGACAGCCTCGTCGACATCTGGCGCGACTCCGACCGGGGCATCGTCGACCCCAGCCGGGACTGCGGTTTCCACTGCGCCCGGCACCGCTCCAACCTCGAACTCGCCGAGCTGGCGGCCGGCCGGGGTCGGGCCGTGCGCGACACCGACTACGACCTGTTCATCTGACGGCGGCCCGCCCGTCCGGCCGGAAGGATCAGCGCGAATGTCCACACTGGAGCGTTCCGCCGCGGACGGGCGGGTGCGCGCCGAGGCGCCGAGGGCGACGCGGGTCAACTCGTGGAACGGGTGGGACCCGCTGCGCCACGTCATCCTCGGCCGGGCCACCGGGACGGTGGTGCAGGCGCCCGAGCCCGCGGTGCGCCGCGACTTCCCCGAGGACGGCTTCCCGCTGGGCACGTGGGGCCCGATGCCCGAGGAGATGACGGCGGCGGCGAACGAGCAGCTCGACTCGTTCGCGGACCTGCTGACGTCGCGGGGCATCCGGGTGGACCGGCCCACCCCGCTGGACTTCACCCGGCCGGTGAGCACGCCGGACTGGGAGCAGGAGTCCATGTTCGGCTGCATGCCGCCGCGCGACGTGCTGCTCACCGTCGGCCACGAGGTCCTCGAAGCCACGATGTGCTACCGGAGCAGGTGGTTCGAGTACCTGTGCTACCGCCCCGTGCTCCAGTCGCTGTTCGAGAGCGACCCGGACATGCGGTGGGAGGCGGCGCCGAAGCCGCGGCTGACCGACGAGTCGTACGTGCCCGGGTTCTGGGACACCTACAACACCCTGGGCGTCGCCGAGCAGCTGGAGAGGGTCGCCGCGCACGACCTGGTGCTGACCGAGAAGGAGCCGCTGTTCGACGCCGCCGACGTCGCCCGCTTCGGCAAGGACCTGTTCGTGCAGCTGTCGCTGGTCACCAACCGGCAGGGCCACGAGTGGCTCAGGCGCCACTTCCCCGAGCACCGGGTGCACGCCATCACGTTCACCAACACCCACCCGCTGCACATCGACGCCACGTGGGTGCCGCTGCGCCCCGGCCTGGTGCTGCACAACGGTGAGCGCCCCGCCGAGCCGGAGCTGGTCAAGTACTTCGAGGTCAACGACTGGGAGGTGGTGGAGGCCGTCGCGCCGGTGAGCTGGCGGCACCGGATGAGGCTGTCGTTCTGCACCCCCTGGCTCGCGGTGAACATCCTGAACCTCGACCCGGGCACCTTGTGCGTCGAGGCCGAGGAGGTCCGGCTGGCCGATCAGCTCGTGGGGCTCGGCTTCGAGGTCGTGCCGGTGCCGTTCCGGGCGGTCGCGCCGTTCGGCGGCGGGTTGCACTGCGCCACGGTCGACGTGGAGCGCGACGGTGTGCTGGAGGACTACTTCCCCCGCCGCGCCGGACGGTTCTGACGAGGTGGCACGTGGTTCGCGGTGTCCTCTTCGACTTCCACGGCACGCTGGCGCGGTCGGTCGCGTGGGGCGTGCCGCACCGCGAAGTGCTCGAACGCCACGGGTTGCCCGAGGCCGGGCTCCGGTGGGACGACGGCTGGTCGGTGTGGCCGGCCGACGGCGAGGCGCACGAGGCGCACTCGCGCGACCGCGACTCCTACCGGGCCTGGGAGGTGGACCGGCTGCGGCGACGTGCCCGTGCCTGCGGCGTCCCGGCGGAGCGGGTGGAGGCGGTGGTCGCGGACCTGGACCGGGAGACCCGGGCGCTCAGGGTGCGGCGCTACGACGACGTCCTCGAAGCGCTGGCGCGGCTGAGCCGGCTGGGCGTGGTCTGCGCGGTCTGCTCCAACTGGTACTGGGAGCTCGACGAGGCGATCGAGCAGGCGGGGCTGGCCGGGGTGTTCGCCGCGGCGGTGAGCTCGGCGCGCGCCGGGTGGCGCAAGCCCGATCCCCGCATCTACCGGCGGACGTTGCGCGAGTGCGGTCTCCGGCCGGCCGAGGCGTTGTTCGTCGGCGACATGTGGGGACCGGACGTCCTGGGACCGCGCGCGGTGGGGATGCGCGCGGTGCACCTGTGGCGGCCGGAGCGCGCCGCGCGGCGGGAGGTGCCGCCGCCGCTGCCACCGGGCGTGTGGCGGGTCTCCGGTCTGTCCGAAGTGGTCGAGCTGGTCGAGGGGTTCACGTGCTGAGGCGGTCCAGGACGTTGCGGGTCACCCGGTCGACACCGGCGTCGAGGCCACGTCCCACGATCACCGGCCAGTCCGTGGTGGCGGCGGTGAAGACGGTGCCGTTGCGCGTGTGGACACCCATGGTCGCCGCACGGGGACCGGTCGTGGCCTCCCTCGGGACGCAGTTCCAGTGACCGGGCTTCGGGTGGTGGAAGTCGTCGTGCACGGGTTCGAGCACGGCGATGCCCAGGATGAGGAAGGACTCCGGCGTGCCGTCCGCGCCGGTCGGCCGCGCCACGCCGTGCTCGTCGAGGGTGTACGCGGCCCCGTCGCACTCGTAGCCGATCAGCGGCAGGCCCGCGCCGAGCCGGTCGGCGACGCCGCCGTCGGAGCCGTCGCGCAGCCCCGTGCCCTCGTACACCCAGTGGTCGGCGTGCTGCACCAGGAAGCCGGTGCGCGGCCGGTCGCCGGGCCAGTCACCCGGCCACATGCCGCCGTTGCGGAAGCTGACGCCGGTCAGGGCGTTCTCCGGCGCGCCGACGCCGTCGGGCGCGGGCGTCCACCACTGGTCGGTCGCCGGCAGGTGCGGGTGGACGCCGTCGACCTCGTGGTCGGTGTCGCAGACGAGCGCCGTGCCGCCGTCCACCACGTGCACGCGCCACCAGCAGGTGTTCGCGCTGAAGAACGCCAGGTTGCCGCCCGCGTCGACGAACGCCTCGACGTGCTCGCGCATCCGGGCGCTCCAGTACTCGTCGTGCCCGACGCTGAGCAGCAGCCGGTACGGCGAGAGCAGGCCGGGGTCCTCGTGCAGGTCGAGGTCCGTGCAGAACTCCACCCGGTAGCCCGCGCGTTCGAGCCACGCGATGAACGGGGCGTCCCAGTACGCCAGGTCGTCGACGCCACCGGGCCGGTGCGCGCTGACCTTGTGCCCACCGGGCACGTCGCCGTTCGCGGGGTCGTACACCGGGTTGTCGTACAGGCTGCTCGCCCGGTCGATCCCCGGCCCGTCCGAGCGGTTGTAGGCGTGGCGGGTGAAGCCGGCCTTCTTGTAGAGGATCGGCGCGGATCCCGGCACGCGCGGGCGGAGCACGAAGTACTCCCGGCCGAAGCCGCCGTGGTGCGCGTCGTCGTGGTGCTGTTCCCCGGTCGGGCGACCGTCGTCGTCGGTGATCGGCGCGGTGTCGGTGGCCGACTCCACGAAGAAGGCGACGTACACGCCCGGCCGCCACCCCGGCGGCACCGGGACCCGGTGGCCGGGCCAACCCCAGTCGACCGAGGGACAAGCGTGCTCGGGCGCCCCATCGGGGTGCGGTGGCGGGGCCGCGAACACCCCGCGCAGCCATTCCGTGCTGCCGGCGTACTCGTTTTCCGCGCCGATCCGGTAGAAGTCCACCCGGAAGAAGGCCGCATCGGTTGAAACGTGCACGCCGAGCTCATCCCCGACGACGACGCTCTCCCGCTCGAAATAGCCCTCGATCACGTCGCCCCCGTTCGGAAGGAGTGCCCGATGCAGCGGGATCGTATCCCCGAACTGATGATCGGCATCGAAGGACTGGCCCTGCTGCGCACCGCCGTGGACCACGACGACGACTTCGTCGCGGCGAGGGTGGCGGAACTGAAGAAGCTCGTCGACTCCATCCCCGACGACGAATCCGCCGGCAAACGGCTCACCGAACTGGACGTGGCGAACGGGTACGCGTTCACGGCGCACACCTACGACGCCGATCCCCACTTCCTCCTCTCGGCGGAAGAGCCCGCCGTGCGGCGACTGCTGGCCGACGTGCCACCCGGACGCGCCCTGGACGCCGCCTGCGGCACCGGCAGGCACACCGCGACCCTGGTCCGCCTCGGGCACGACGTCATCGGGATCGACCAGTCACCGCAGATGCTGGACCTGGCCGCGGCCAAGGTGCCGCGGGCCCGGTTCGAGCTCGGCGACCTGGAGCACCTGCCGCTGCCCGACGCCGCGGTCGACCTCGTGGTCTGCGGCCTGGCGCTGAGCCACCTGCCGGACATCACCGGCGCGATCGGCGAGTTCCGCCGGGTGCTGCGCCCGGGTGGTCGCCTGGTCGTCAGCGACCTGCACCCGGTCATGGTGCTGCTGCACGGGCAGTACGTGTGCGGGCGCCGCTCGGGCGACCTGGTCTTCATGCGCAACCACCCGCGCCTGGTCAGCGACTACCTCACGGCGTTCGCGACCCACGGCCTCACCCTCCGGTCCTGCCAGGAGCCGCTGTTCGGCGGGCCGTTGCCGCCCGGTGGTTACGAGGAGCGGATCGCCGACGCCGCCAACGCCGCCTGGCACGGCGTGCCGGTCGCGATCGTGTGGGAGGTGGGAGCGGCGTGACCCCGCTGGTGAGCTGCCTGATGGTGACCAAGGACCGGCCGGCGCTGGCCGACCGCGCGATCAGGTGCTTCGCCGACCAGCGGTACGCCGCGCGCGAGCTGGTCGTCGTCACCCAGGGCACGGCGGCGTATCGGGACCGGTTGCTGGCGTCGGTTCGCGCGCACGGGGTGGAACGAGTCGTGGTCGTCGAGGCCGATCCCGACGCGCGCCTGGGCGCGCTGCGCAACCTCTCCCTGGACGCGGCCTCGGGCGAGCTGGTGTGCGTGTGGGACGACGACGATTGCAGCCACCCCGACCGGCTGGCGGTCCAGGTGGACGAGCTGATCAGGGACGGCGCCCACACGTCGTTCCTCAGCGATCACCTCCAGCTGTTCCAGCAGGACGGGGACCTGCACTGGATCGACTGGACCCGGCCCACGCCGCCCGCCGCGTACCCGTTGCTGCCCACCACGATGCTGATGACCCGCGACGCGCGGTTCCGCTACCCGGAGTCGGGTCGCAACGCGCACCTCGGCGAGGACTGGGCGTTGATGACCGAGCTGCACGAGAAGGTGCGCGTGCAGCACCTCGGCGGCCGGGGACACCTCTACCTGTACACCTACCACGGCCGGAACTGCTACCCCGTCGCGCACTACGCCAAGCTGCGCATCCGGTCGCGGCCCAACGCGGAGGTCGCGTCGCGGGAGTCCGACATCCGCGCGGCCATCGCCTACTACGCCGTCCCGTCCCCCGTGCTGGTGCACGGCAGCGACGGCCCGGTGTTCTCGATCTGAGCGGAGGAGGAGCCGATGCCGCCGACGGTGGTCGACCACGACGGCAGGCCCGACCTGTGGCACCGCATCCCGGCGCTGTTCGACGGGGTCTGGCCGGAGTACAACGTCCACGGTGAGGTGATGGCCGGGTACTGGGAGCGGCTGCACTCGGTCTTCGGCCGGTTCCAGCTCGCCCTCGTCGACCCGGACACCGACGACGTGTCGGCCACCGCGCGCGGCATCCCGCTGGCGTGGGACGGCACCGCGGCGGGCCTCGGCCCGGGGATCGACGCGGCGGTCCAGGCCGGTTTCGCCGCCCACGACGCCGGGGTCGCCACGAACGCCCTCTGCGCGCTCGGGATCGAGGTCGCGCCACGCCACCGGGGGAAGGGCCTGTCGACGGTGGCGCTGCGGGCGCTGTGCAGCGCCGCGCGACGAGCCGGGCTCGCCCACGTGGTCGTCCCGGTCAGGCCGACCCTCAAGGAGCTCTACCCGCTCGTGCCGATCGAGCGCTACGCCTCGTGGACGGCCTCGGACGGCACGCCGTTCGACCCGTGGATCCGCACGCACGTCCGCTGCGGCGGCGCGCTGTCCGCGCCCGCGCCCCGCTCGTCGCTGATCACGGGCACGGTGGCCGAGTGGGAGGCCTGGACCGGGATCGCCTTCCCCGACAGCGGCGACTACGTGTTCCCCCGCGGGCTCGCGCTGCTGCACGTCGACCGGCGGCAGGACCAGGGCGTCTACTGGGAGCCGAACGTCTGGGTCGTGCACGACGTGGCGGCCGGCCGATGAGCGCCGGGCCGCGCCTCGTCGCCGCACGCGGCCGGCCGCCGCGCGAGGTCGTGCTGACCGGATCGGTGATCACCCATCCCGCTCGCGGTGACGCGGCGGCGCGGGTCGCCGCCCAGGCCCCGCCGGGGTTGCTCACCGTCGTCACCGACCCGGACCCGACGGGCCCCCCGACGGCCCTGCGCACCACGCTCGCCGCGTGGGAGTCCGTCCCTGCCTCCTCGACGCACCACCTCGTCGTGCAGGACGACATGCTCCTGGCCGGAGGTGCGATCGAGCGGCTGGTGCACGCCATCGGCGTCGCGCCGGACGCCGCCCTGGCCCTGTACTCGATGTGGGACTCCCGCAACGGGGCCGCGGTGCGGCTGGGCGCGTTGACCGGGGCGGGGTGGGTGAGCGCGGTCAACGAGTACACCCCCACCGGGGCCCTCGTCCTGCCCCGAGCGGTGGCCGCGGGTTTCGCCGACGACCTGCGCCGGCGTCCCTCGACCTGGCCGGACGACATCCTGATGAGCAGGTACCTGCGCCGCGAGGGCGTGCGGTGCCTCATCGCCGTGCCGACCCTGGCGCAGCACGAGGACGTGCCGAGCATCGCGGGCAACGCGTTCCGCGGGCTCCGGCGCTCACCGTGCTACCTGCCCGTCGTCCGCCCCGGACCGCGGCGCGTCGACGTCGACGTGCCGGGCGCGGTGCCGTTCTTCAAGAACGGCGTCGCCCAGTGCGTCGTCCACACCGAGTCGGGTCGGTGGCTGCACCTGGAGACCGCGGACCACCTGGTCGGCCTCGGTGTCCCGGAACACCACCTGCGGCCGGCGGCGGACGTGGAACTGGACGACGTCGACCCCGCGGTGGTGCGCGGCACGTGGCTCACCGCGTTCGCGCTCGGGATGCTGACCGCCGGCAGGTGCGGTGACGCCGATCCGGACGTGGCGCGGGAGGCGTTGCGCACCATCGCCCCGGGAGGGACGAGCCAGGAGCCCGGTGGTGAGCTGTCCGTGGAGGCGTGCGACCGGTTGGCCGTGCTCGCGGAACTCGCCCTGCGCACCGGTCGCGAGACCGCGCCGCGTCCACGCCGGAGCTCCGGCGGGATCACCTTGGTGGCGTCCGGGGGTGCGTTGGCCGAGCACGTCGAGCGCACGCTGACCGACCTGGGGCACGTGGTGACCGCGGTGGGAGGGCGCGCTCCGCGTCGCGGCGACGTCGTGCTCGACCTGACGACCGACGGCTGCCCGCTGCTGCGGCACGGCTCACGCGCGCCACTGCGCATCGGCCCGGTCGACCTCTACGGTCCCGGCTGTGGACCGGACTCGACCGTCGGGGCGCTCGTGTGGGCGGCGCTGCGGTCCGAGCCGATCCGGATCGCCGCCGGCTCACCAGCCGTCGTGCGACCGCTGCACGTGCGGGAACTGGTCGAACAGGTGCACGCCATCGCGTGCGGGACCGCCGAGGGGTTCCCCGCGCCGCCCGGGTACCCGATCGAGGTGCTGGCCGGGATCGTCGCGCGGGCCGTGCGACCGGTGCCCGTCCACGACACCAGGACCACGCGTCCGCCCGCGTCCGTCGAACGGGACCCGGACGTAGGCCTCCGGTGGCGCCTGCACCACTTCGCGCAGTGGCTCGCCTACGAGTTCGACGGCGCCGAGCCGGTGACGATCACCCGCACGTCCGGGTGATCGTCGCGGTAGGCCTCGCGCAGCGCGCCCGCGAGGGACTCGGCGTCCCCGGTCGGGCACACCCCGACCAACGCGCCACCGCCACCCGCGCCGCTGACCTTCAGGGGCAGGCCGGTGGTCCGCCGGGCGGTGGCGCGCAGGCGTTCCAGCAGCGGGGTCGACATGCCCTGCACATCCCGCATCGCGCGGTGGGCGGCGGTCATGGCCGTGCCCAACGCCGCCAGGTCACGTCCGCGGATCGCCTCCCACGCCAAGGCGGACGCCGCGTCCGCCCGGTGCGCGTACTCCGCGAGCGCGGGGTCGCCGGCGTGGTGCTGGGCCCGGACCGACCTGATGTGGTCGGGCGTCGACTTCGGCGTCCGCGAATCGACCACGACGACGGCCCACCGCAGCGGGAAGTCCGCGTGGTCGAGGACTTCGGGCAGCCCGGCGGCCCGGCCCGCGGACAGCGTCGCGCCGCCCAGGGCGATGGCCACCTGGTCCATGCCACCACCGTGGCAGAAGGCGAACTCGTACTCGTACGCCCACCGGACCAGGGTGCCGCGCGGGATCGACCGCGCCGAGGGCACGGCCGTGGCGAAGGCCTGGAACAGGGCGAGGATCAGCGCGCTGGACGAGGACAGGCCGCTGGCGGCAGGGGCCTCGCTCGACACGGCCACCGGCGGCGGCCGGCGCGGGAGCCCGCCGACGTGCCGACCGAGGAAGGACCAGACGCCGGTGGTCCACTCCTCCGGGGCCCGCCCGCCCGTCGACGCGACCGGGTCCACCTCGACGGTGGTGCGCAGGTCGAGCGCGACGCACACGGACCGGCCACCCACCCAGTCGAGGTCCTCGCCGGACAGGCACGCGCGCACGGGGCACGACGCGGTGATCGTTCGCAGGACTGCCACCCGGTTCTCCTCCTCCGTCGGGACGACCACCGCCCGGACCGCTACGGGCACCACACCCGCTGCTCCGCGCTGCCGACCAGCCTGCCGAGCCGCCACGCGAACCGGCACACCCAGCGCCCGCGCTCGGGCGTGGCGAGGACCGGGGCGCGCCGGACGAGCCGGAGCCAGTCCGCCAGCGCCCTGGCCGTCCCGCCCGCGCGCATCCCGTGCGCGCGGAAGTCCTTGAGCAGCTTCGCGTCGGCTCGCCCGTAGGCCACCTGCTGCCTGGCGAGCGACCACAGCCGGTCGCGCATCCGGTAGCGCATCACCGCGTCCGGCGCGAAGGCCACGGAGCACCCCATCAGCTGGGCCCGCACGCTGAACTCCACGTCGTCCCCGCCGCCACCGGTGTAGCTCTCGTCGAACCCGCCCAAGGCTCGGAACACCTCGGTCCGCACACCCAGGTTCGCGCCCACCGCGTAGGGCAGGAAGCTCATGACGACCGGCAGCCGGTCGGTGGGGTGGGGCGAGCGGGACGTGCGGACGCGCTCGCTGTTCAGCGCGGTGGTGTCGAGGTACCCGCCGACCACGTCCGCCCTCGACGCGGCCCGCGCCAGGGCGGCGAGCCACCCGGTGGTCGCCGCGTCGTCCGCGTCGCAGTACGCCAGCAGCTCGCCGTGCGCGGCCCGAGCGCCCGCGTTGCGCGCGCCGTTGATCCCGGGCGGCTCGTGGCGCACCACCCGCAGGTCCGGCAGCCGGTGCGCCCACCGGGCCACGACGTCGGCCGTCCCGTCCGTGGACCCGTTGTCCACGACCACCACTTCCCACGGCCCCTCGTGGTCCTGTTCGGACAGGGCGGCCAGCTGGCCCGCCACGACGGCCGCCGCGTTGCGCGCGGGCACGATCACGCTGACGGGAGGTGCGAGAGCGGATCTCGACGCCATGGAGCACCACCGCTCTCGGAGAGTGGGTGGACCGGAATTGCCGACGGCACCGGAAAAGTACTGCGGCGCCGGTCGACGCGGCAAGGCGATGCCCCGGGAATGGCCCGGAAGTGCCCTCGAACGGGATCGACGGCCGCGACGGTAGGTAATCGCGGCCCAGCGGTGCACGGCACGTCACCGCGCGGCCGACACGATGGTGGCTTTCTTTTACCACCTGACGGGGAATTGAGCGGCGTCGATGGCAGAACCCATACTGGGATCACCACACGAGAGAAATGTCGCCCATTCCATTCCGGCGCGACCGCGGGACCCAGGTGGAGGGCGAGGAAATGACCGAGGTCGTGCAGCGGACGGCGGACTACGAGTTCGAGCTGCCGCCGGCGCTGGTCGCGCAGGAACCGCCCGAGGCCCGGGGCGGCGACCGCACCGACGCCCGCCTGGCCGTGCTGCACCGCGAAAGCGGGCAGGTGGAGCACCGCCACTTCTCGGACCTGGGCGAGTACCTGCGGGCCGGGGACGTCCTGGTGCTCAACAACGCGCGCGTGGTCCCGTCGTTGCTCGAAGGGGTCGACGCGGACGGCGAGCCGGTGGCGGTGAGCCTGCACTCCCCCGTCGAGGACGGCACGTGGCACTGCCTCGTCGCGCCCACCGCGGCGTGCGCGCCGGGAGCCGAGTTCCGCCTGGGCGGCGACGGCGACATCACGGTCCGGCTCCTGCACGAGGCCGACGCCGGCGTGTGGCGGGCGGCGGTCGACCCGCCCGATGCCGAGTCGTTGCAGCGGGCGGCCGAGATGATCTGCCCCGGCTACCTCGACCGCGCGCCGCTGGACCCGGAGCAGTACCAGACGGTCTACGCCTCCCGGCCCGGCGCGGTGCTGCTCCCCTCGGCGGGCCGCCACTTCACCGCGGACATGCTCGACGGCCTGCGCGCCGCCGGGGTGGCGGTGGCGGAGGTGACCCTCTACCTGGCGGCCCGGAGCCGGTACTTCGTGCGGATGATGGTGCGCCGCAAGGCGGTGCGCGACGGCCTGCCGGTGCGCGAGGACCTCGACGACCCGCCCACCGGGTTCGACCTGCCCCGGGCGGAGCGCTACGAGGTGTCGGTCGACACCGCCGACCTGGTCAACCGGTGCCGACGTGACGGCGGGCGGGTCGTCGTCTGCGGCACGTCGGCGATGCGCACCCTGGAGACGGTCGCCGACAGCCGGGGGCGGCTGTGGCCCCAGACCGGGTTCACCCAGCTCACGATCATGCCGGGGCACGTGTTCCGGGCCTGTGACGCGTTCATGACCAACCTGCACCGGCCGAGGAGCTCCGAACTGCTGCTCACCGCGGCGTTCGCCGGTCGGGAGACCCTGCTGACGGCCTACCGGGACGACATCATCGCCAACGGCTACCTGTTCCACGAGTTCGGCGACTCCATGCTGATCGTCTGACCGCCGAGGGGGAACGCGACCGTGATCGTCGACGACGTCGCCCGCGATCGGACACCGGACGGCTGGCGGCTGTCGGCGGCGGTGGACTCGGCCCTGACGCCGGACGGCGAACGCCTGCACTTCACGGTGCACGGCGCCGAGCCGGAGTGGCTGCCGCCGGTGGGCGACGCCTTCCTCGCCGCGCTGATGATGCCCGCGATGGCGCTGAAGGAGGACGTGCGCGTCCACGCCCCGGTCTCACGCCGCCTGTTCCGGTCGGCGTCCACCATCACCGACATCTACACCGCGTGGTGGCCGCACCTGCACCCGGTCGACCTGCGTGCGCCCGTCGCCACGCATGGGGCCGGCGACGCGGTCGGGCTGTTCTTCACCGCCGGGGTGGACTCGTTCTACAGCCTGCTCAAGGACGTCGCCCGGTCCGCGGCACCGGACTGGGAGCCGGTGACCCACCTGCTGTTCGCCAACTTCGAGCGGAAGACGGGCGCCTGGCACGAACGCCTGCTGGCGAGGCTGCGGCACGTGGCGGCGCGCACGGGCAAGCAGCTGCTCGTGATCGACACCAACGTCCGGTCGCTGTGCGAGCCCACCGCGTTCTGGCCGGAGTACCACGGCGCGGCGCTGGCCTCGGTCGCGTTGAGCCTGCAGGGCCTGCTGGGACGCTGCCTGATCGCCTCCAGCGACCAGTACCGGCACCTGCCGCCCCTGGGCTCGCACCCCCTGCTGGACCACCTGTTCTCCACCGAGGGACTGGAGATCGTCCACGACGGCGCCGAGGCGACCCGCGCCGAGAAGGTCATCCGGTTGGCGGGCGAGGGCGACCTGGCCCTGGACAACCTCTGCGTCTGCTGGAAGAGCGAGCCCGGCCACAACTGCGGGCACTGCCAGAAGTGCGTGGGCACGATGGTCGCGCTCGAACTCGCGGGCGCGTCCGGGCGGTGCGCGACCCTGCCGACGGCGTTGGACCTGGAGCTGGTCGGCGCGGTGCCGATGCCCGACGAGCCCGGCCGCGTCACGATGCGCTCGCTGGTGCGGGACGCCGAGAACCGGGGACGGCAGGACATCGCCGACGCGCTGCGGGACGGGCTGCGTCGCGCGGGTGATCCCCCGCAGGTGGGCAGTTGACCGCGCAGACCGTCCGGCCGGTTCCCGAACGGCGTCGAGCGGAGCTGCGGAGCGAGCTCACGCGGGTCCTCTCGACGCTGCTCGCGCCCGGCACGCGGTGCGCGCTGGTGGACTTCCCCTTGCACGCCAACGTCGGCGACAGCGCCATCTGGACGGGCGAGCGCACGCTGTTGCGCGAGCTGGGCGTGTCGGTGGCGTACACCTGCCACGAGCGGTCGTTCCGGCCGGAGGACCTGCTGACCGCCGTGCCCGAGGGCGTGATCCTGCTGCACGGCGGCGGCAACCTCGGCGACCTGTGGCCCGAGCGCCAGCGCTTCCGGGAGCACGTCGTCCGGTCCTTCCCCCGGCACCGGATCGTGCAACTGCCCCAGTCGATCTGCTTCCGCGACGACGGGAACCTCCGCCGGGCGCGGGAAGTCCTCGACGCCCACCCCGACCTCACCCTGCTGGTGCGCGACCGGCACAGCCTCCGGTCGGCCCGCACCCACTTCGCCGCGCCCAGCCTGCTGTGCCCCGACCCGGCCTTCGCGCTGGCCGCGCCCGCCACGACGGGCCACCGGGCGCACGACGTGGTGTGGCTGGCCCGGACCGATCACGAGGCCACCGGACTCCCCTTGCCCGCGCCACGCGGCAGGGCGCTGCACACCGACTGGACGGACGAGCTCGGCGCGGTCCCGGACTGGCGGCTGCGGCGGGAGGCCGCCGGACGACGACTGCGAGCCGCCGTGCACAGGCGTTTCCACCCGGGTGCGGCGGCGGCCGTGACCGCCGCCCACGACGAGCTCGCGGCGCTCCAGCTGGCCCGGGGGTTCGCCCTGCTGGCCGGCGGCGACGTCGTGATCACCGACCGCCTGCACGGGCACCTGCTGAGCCTGGTGCTCGACCGGCCCCACGTGCTGCTGGCCGATCGCCACGGCAAGCTGGAGAACAGCTGGCGCACCTGGACCAGCGGCTGGCCCGGCGTGCGCTGGGCCGGCAGCCCGGCCGAAGCCGTCGAGCAGGCACGCGCCCTCGCCCCGACCGACCGGGAACGACCTCCGTGATCCGGCCGGACGACCGGTCGCCATCCGGGCGCGCCGTGCCCGAGCCGCGCCGGGAATCCCACGCCCGCCGGAAATTCCCTGGTCGACCGCTGTCGCCAGGGTGATACTCGTCGACCATGACGAGCGACGACCTCGCCGGACGAGCACCGGTCAACCACGCGTTGCGGCGGGTCCTGGACCGGGTCGGCGGGCCGGAACTCGTGGACCTGCTGGCGGAGGAGCTCTCCGGCGCGGACCTGACCACGCTGCTGCTGGAGGTGTTCCGGCGGCGAGCGGACCGGCTCACGCCGGCCGAGGTGATGCGGCGGTACCGCGGCGATCGGTTCGTGGCGCCCGCGGCGACCGACTTCGCCGCGCTGCGCCGGGCCGAGGACGCCTTGCTGTCCGCGCTGCCCGACGACTTCGAGGTCCTGGTGCTCGCCCCCGTCGTGCCGCTGGCGGCGCACTCGGCGGTCGCGACCGTCGACCCGCGCAAGGTGATCGCCACGGTCCGGGGCAGCGAGGTCGCCGCCGACCCCACGAACGCGTTGGCGCTGGAGGCGTCCGCGCGCCGCTCCCGGGCGCTGGCCGCCGATCCCCGGTCGTCCGTGCCCGTCAGGCTGGCGGCCACCCAGCGGGTGACCCGCGCCCAGCACTTCGACGGACCCGGGATGCTGGCGCACTTCCAGCTCTTCGGCCTGGTGACCGCCGGCCGCGACACCGGCAACCACGCGTTCGAACGCCGGCACCTGACCGAGTACCTGCGGTTCGCCGCCCGGGCGACGGCCGAGGCGGGCGGGCGGCACACCGAGATCCGGCTCACCCGCCTGGACGACGCGACCGGCCCGGTGGTCGACCGGGTGCGCGAGGACCTGGCCGACCTGCCGGGCGTCGACGTGCTCGACGATCCCGACCGGACGACCGGGCGCGGCTACTACACCGGCGTGTGCTTCAAGGTCGGCACGACCATCGCCGGCCGACGGCTGGAGGTCGCCGACGGGGGCTTCGTCGACTGGAGCCGACTCCTCACCGGCAACCGCAAGGAACGCCTGCTCATCAGCGGGCTCGGTGTCGACCGACTCGCCGAACCCCGGGACCGGTAGCGCGACCTCCGTCAGCGGTGCGCGGTCCGACGTGCTCCGCCGCCACCCGGGCTCCGGCGGGTCGATCGCCTCACGGCCGCTGGTCGTCGACCCAGCCGCGCTCGACCGCCCACTCGCCCGTGAGGTCCTCGGCGGCGGGCAGCGTGAGGAGCGAGACGGCGGACAGGACGACGACGAACCCGGCCGAAACGGCCCACGCGCGAGGACGGGTTCCCGGCCGGCGGTCCTCCGCCCTCAACGCCCACGACGCCACGGCGAGCACCAGGAACATCAACGGCGGCGCCCACGACTCCGGGCCGTCGCCCAGTGCCAGGTGCGACACCACGCCGCCGCCCCACAGGAAGCAGACTCCGGCGTACGCCCATTCCTTGAGCAGCCGGAACCCGGGCGCCGCGATCGCCACCGCCGCACCGAACTGGCAGACGCCGAGGACCTGGGCGAAGTAGTCCGGGTACCCGAGGTGGGCCAACTGCGCGTCGATCCAGTCGATCGTCAGCAGGTTCCACGCCGACCCGGCGATCAGCTCGAAGACGATGACGAAGGTGGCGAGCCGGAAGGCGATGGGACGCAGCCGGTTCCGGCCGGTCGGTGCGGCGGCGGCGGTGGTGGTCGCGTGCGGTCGGCTTTCGGTCATGTGGGTTCGCATCAGGGTTTCCTGTCGGTTCGGGTCGGCTGCCGCTACCGGCTGATCCGGCGGGGCACCGTCAGCGTGAGGAGCTTGTCGGGGTTGCGGACGACGTAGACGTTGGTGATCACCTCGTCGGTGATCTCGATCAGGAACACGCCCTCCAGCCGGTCGCCCCGGTGGACGACCAGCGCGGGCGCGTTGTTGCAGGTGGCCCTCTCGATCCGCAGGCCCGGTGTCGCCCGGCCCTTGTGGAAGAGGCTCACCAGGTGCGCGGCCACCGCCTCCGCGCCGACCACCGGCCGGCGTGCCGCGCGCGTCTTGCCGCCGCCGTCGGCGGTGAAGGTGGCGTCCTCCGCGAGCACGGCGAGCAGCCCGCGCACGTCACCCGTGCCGGCCGCGTCCATGAACTGCTCGGTGATCCGGGCGGTGGTCGCGGTGTCGGCGGGTTCGAAGCGCCTGCGCCGCGCCTGCACGTGCTTGCGGGCGCGGTGCGCCGCCTGGCGCACGGTCGCCGCGGGCTTGCCCACCGCGGCGGCGATGTCGTTGTGGGAGAAGCCGAACACCTCGCGCAGCACGAACACCACGCGTTCGTCGGGCGCGAGGGTTTCGAGCACCACGAGCATCGCCATGGACACGGACTCGGCGAGCACGACGTCGGCCGACGCGTCGTGCTCGTCGAGCAGCACGGGCTCGGGCAGCCACGGGCCGACGTAGTCCTCACGCCGCCGTGCGCTCGCCCGCAACGCGTTGAGCGCCTGCCGGGTCACCAGCCGCGCCAGGTACGACTTGGTGTCCCGCACCGCCGCCAGGTCCACCTCCGCCCACCGCAGGTAGCTGTCCTGCAGCACGTCGTCGGACTCGGTCGCCGAGCCGAGCACCTCGTAGGCGATGGTGAACAGCAGTGGCCGCAACAGGGTGAACCGCTCGGCGTGCTCGTCGGTGGTCATGGCGACGTGACTCCCGCGTCGTTCGACGTGCTGTGCTCGGGCATGCCTCCCAAGACACCGCGGACCCGTCCGAACGTGACACCACGGGACGTGACGCGCCGCACATCCACCCGCACCACCGTTCTCGGGCGCGTCGAGCGTCGACGCCCATCGCGGAACAGCGCACGCGTCGACGGTGTGGAGCCGGGGCGGTGGGGTGATCGTGTCACAATCGACCGGTTTCCGGCGGGCGTGAGCAGGGGGTTTGGACGTGACGGACCGGGTGGGGATCGCGGAGGCCATCGACGGGTTGCGGGAGGAGCTGGGCCTGGCCCAGGACGCCGGAGCCGGCCACCAGTTCCGCTTCGAGGTGACCGAGGTCGAGGTCGAGCTCCTCGTCGAGGTGCGCAAGGAGGGCAAGGCCGGCGCGAAGGTGCAGTTCGGCGTGGTCTCGGCGAACGCGGAGGGCAAGGCGGCCAGCGCCCACACCCACCGGGTCAAGCTCCGGCTCACCGCCACCGACGCGGCCACCGGTCGCAACCTCGAGGTCTCCCGGGATGTCGAGCGTCCGTGGACTAGCTGATGGACCAGCGCAGGCTCGCCGACGTCCGCGCGGGGACGGAGGCGGCGGCACGCGGCGCCGGCTCGGGTTACCTGATCGGCAGGCGGCTGGTGCTGACCGCCGGGCACGTCGTCGGCACGCGTGACGGCGCCTGGCCGCGCGTCGTGGTCCGGCTCGGTCACCCGAACCGGGAACGACGGCGGCACGACGCCCGGCTGGTGTGGAGCCACCCAGCGCTGGACGTGGCGCTGCTGGAGCTGGACCCGCCGGCCGACGAGGAGCTCGGCGACGCCGTGCGGTGGGGCGTCGTCGACGGCATCGAGCAGGTCCGCTACTCGGGCATCGGGTTCCCCGGGTTCGCCGACTACGGCGAGGCGGGCGCCGGGGTCGAGCAGCTGGCCGGCGTGGTCAACCCGCTGTCGACGGGGCCGCACGGCGCCTACGTCCTCGACCAGGACGCGGCGCCGCAGCCGGGGCGGCGGGCCTGGGCCGGTGTGTCCGGCGCCGCCGTCTTCTGCGCCGGTCTGCTGGTGGGCGTGGTCGTGCTGGACGACGTCGACTTCGGCAACCGGCGGCTGCACGCGGCGCGCCTGGACACCGTGCTGCGCGATCCCGAATTCCGCCGCCTCGTCGAAGCCGACGGCGGCACGAACCCGGTCGCCGAGTCGGTCTCCGCGCCGCCACCGTCCACCGGTGGACGCCGCACCGCGCCGGCGGCGTTCCGGTACGAGCTGAGCGCGGCGATCGTCGAGTACACGTCCACCGTCGTGGGACGGGACGGCCAGGTGCGTCGGCTGATGGCGTTCAGCGGGGCGCGGGAAGGCGGTTACGCCCTCGTCGAAGCGCCGGCCGGGTTCGGCAAGACGACGCTGGTCGCGGATCTGTGGCGGCGGCACGCCGGCGACGCGTGGGACGGTCCGACGCCCGATCTGGTCGGGTTCTCGCTGCGGCGCGACCTCGGTGACCACACGCCGGCCGCGTTCGTCGCCGGGCTCACCGGTCAGCTGGCGGCGCTGCTGAACCGGTCGGACGACGGCGCGGGCGGGTTCGACGAGTTGTGGCGGGAGGCCGCGGCGAACGCCGGGCCGGGGCGGCCGCTGCTGCTCGTCGTCGACGGCCTGGACGAGGCCGCGCCGGACCGCCCGGGTGTCGCGGAGCTGCTGCCGGCGCACGTGCCCGACTTCACGCACGTGATCGTGACCTCCCGGCCGAGTCCGCGGGCCCGTTCGCTGGTGCCGCCGCACCACCCGCTGCACCGCGCGCACCTCGTGGCGCTGCCACCGCTGTCGGTGGCCGAGATCGCCGAGCTGCTGCACGTCTTCGGCGCCGCCGAGCCCGCGTCGTCCGCGGCGGCCGTGCACGAGGTGACCAGGGGTGAACCGCTGCTGGCCAGGTTCACCGCCCAGGACGTGGCGCGGGACGGTGACGCGGCCCTGGCCGCCTACCGGCGCGAGCGGCCCGCGGACGTGGCCGGGTACTTCCGCTGGCAGCTCGACCTGCTGGAAGTCGACGCCGACGACGACACGACCTGGGAGGCGCTCGCCCTGCTGCTCGCGGCGGCCCGCGGCCTGACCGAGGTCGAGCTCGCCGAGGCCCTCGGCGTGCCCGCCCACCGGATCCGGCGGGCGCTCGCGCCGGTGCGCCGGTTCCTGATCGGTTCGCCGCGGCACGAGCTGATGCACGAGGAGTTCGCCGTGGTGCTGGCCACCCGGTTGACGGCGGCGCAGCGGCGGGCGGCCGACCGGCGCCTGCTCGACTGGTGCCGCGGGTACGCCGACGCGGGGTGGCCCGACGACACGCCCGACTACGCGCTGACCGCCGTCCTCGGCCACGTCGACCGGGCGAACGACTTCGAGCTGGCCGCGCGGCTGGTCGGCAGGCGGCGGCTGGAGCTGGTGGTGGCCAGGACGCTGTCACCGCGGGGCGTGCGGGCGGAGGTGGGCGCGGTCCTGGACATCCTGATGCGGAGGTCGCCGCCGGACGTCGTGGCCGAGATCCGCACCGCCCTGACCGCCGTGAACATCAAGGGCATCGCCGACGACGTCCCCGGATCGCTGCTGGCGGCCCTCGTCGCCGCGGGCGAGACGGCGAGGGCCGAGGCGCATGCCGCGTTGGCCGAACGGCCGATCGACCGTTGCCGGGCGTTCCAGTCGATCGCGGTCGCGCTGTGGCAGGCGGGCGAGCCCGAGCGGTGCCGCCAAGCGGTCGCCGCCGCGGTCGGCGCGGCACGTGCGTCGGGCGAGCAGCACCAGTCGTCGTGCCTGGAGGACTTGGCGCTGGCGCTGTTCACGGCGGGCGCGGTCGAGGACGGTTGCGAGGTGATCAGGGCCTGGGCGCGCGGACGGCCGGTCGCCCTGGCGTTCAAGCGGATCGCGCCCGCCCTGGTGCGCCACGGCGCCGCGCAGTTGGGCCTCACGATCGCGCGGGGCTTCGCCGACCGCGCGGACGTCGCGACGGCCCACGCGCTGCTGGCCCTGGCGCTGGCCGAGGCCGGACGGGTCGACCAGGCGCTGGCGGTCGCCGACGGGATCGACGACGGGATCACCGGTTGGCGCGTCGACGGCCTGCCGCACTCCGTGGCGAGACTGGCGATCGTCGTCGCCGACCGGGGGCAGGTGGACGCCGCGCGCCGGCTCGTCGACAAGGCGGGCCTGCTGCTCGCCGGCCGTCGGCACCCGTCGGACGTGGACCGGGTCGGCGTCGCGGCCGCGCGGGTCCGGGTGGGCGAACCGGAGCACGGCGTGGGCGTCCTCACCCGGCTCAGCCGGATCAGCGAGAGCGGCTGGCGCACCCGGGAGTGGCCGGAGATCACGTGGTGGTTCGACCTCGACTGGGACGAGTTCTCCGGGTGGGCCGTCGCGACGCCGCGACGTGATGCCGCCGTCGTCCTCGCCCACCAGGCGGTCCTCGCCGGGGTCGACGTGGCGCTGCTCGACCTGGCCGCGGCCGGCGAGTCGGCCGAGGTGGTCCGGGCCGCGGTCGCGATCGCGCACGTGCACGAGGGCGCGGTCGACCGGGCGCGGGACCTGCTGGCCGGCCTCACCTCCGACCAGGGGAAGGTCCAGGTGCTGCTGACGATCGCGAGCGCGCTGGCCGCGAAGTCCCCGGTGGACGCCCGAGAGGCCGCCCTCGCCGCGCTCGGCCGCTTGGAGGACGCGCGCGGCGACGTCGCGGTGATCCTGGCCAGGGCCGGCTTCGGGGCGGAGGCGGTCGAGGTCGCCGAGGGGATGCCGGCGCGCTCGATCGCGCGCGGTTCGACGTTCGCCCGTCTCGCGGACGTCCTCGGGCTGGTCGACGGCCCGCCGACCGCCGAGATGGCCGCGGACCTGCTCGACCGGCCGACGTTGGACTCCGACGTGGCCCTCGCGGCGGACGCCGACGAGGTGCTGGACGTGCTGCGCCGGCGCGTGGCGTCGTCGCCGTACCCGCTCGTCCGGCGCGCGATCGACGCGCGCGACGAGAACGGGCTGCGGCGGGTCCTGCCGGAGTTCGACAAGCTGCCGGGTCGCCGGGCCGCGGCGCTGGCCCACGTGGTGCGGGGCCAGTTGGCCGAGGGGCGCGCGGAACTCGCGCGCACGGCCGCGCTGCACTCCCTGTCCGTTCTGCCGGCGCAAGGCGTGGCGCGCGATCGCCGCGTCTTCTTCGACGCCGCCGTGCGCGCCCTGGCCAGGTCCGGGCGACTCGACGCCGCACTGGCCGTAGGCGAGCGGCTCGCCCACCCGGATGCCCGCGTCCCCGCCATCGTCGGGTTGCTCGAAGGCGGTGACGTGGACGCGGCGCTCGACCTGCTCGGCGACGACGCGGGAACCGTGGGCGAGCGCGTGGCCGACCTGCTCGCCTACGACGGTTCGACCGAACTGGCCGTGACCCTGCCGACCGCGCTGCGCCGCCGCGCGGAGCGGAACGACCACAGGAACTCACCGGCTCTCGAAGCGCTCGTCGACGCCCCTGACGGCACGGACCCCCATGCGATCCCGGGGTACGAAGACCTTCGCCGGGGTGCGATGCTCGACGCGGTCGTCACGCGGCTGGCGCGTGCGGGCCGCTTCGAGACCGCGCTGGCCGTCATCCGCGATCCGCGGCCCTACCAGCCGCAGTACGGCGACATGGGTGACGGCGTGCCGAGCGACGAGACGCTGGCGATCGTGCTGACGACGCTGGCCACCCACGCGCACCGCGTGCCGGCCAGGGGGCAGTGGGCCCGGGAGCTCGCGGACACGGCGCACCGCACGGCGTCGGCGATCGGCGCACCGTCCACAACGGACCGACGCCTGACCGCGATCGGCCAGTCGGACGCCAACAAGGCCAGGGCGCTCGCCGCCGTCACCGCCTATCCGGGTCGGTCGGACGACGCGGCGCTCGCCGTGCTGCGCGAGGCGCTGCGCCTGTCCCTCGACTGGAACAGGTACGTGTTCTTCTCGGTGCTGACGGCGGCGATCCCGTTCCTCGAACGGCTCGGCGACGGTGTGCTCGAACGGACCGCGCACAGCGTGCTGGACGTCGACTCGTGGTGGACTGCCTGAGGGCGTGTTCGTCCTGGTGCGCTCCGCGCGGACTCGCGGTCAAGCGCTCGGGATCCGGCTCAAGGCGGTTTCCGCGAGCGTCCGCGCGGCCGCGCACGGGTCGGTGGTCGGGTCGGTGACGTGCAGCATCACCTTGAGCACCACTGTGTCGGTCGGGGCGTCCGGACGGCGGATCCCGACCTTGAGGGTGCAGGAGCCGTCTCCCACCAGCCTGCGGGTCGGGTAGCCGCCGACGAGGCCTTGCTCATCGCCGAGCCACACGCCCGACAAGGCGGAGGTGAGCACCAGCGTCTCGGTGGGGGTTCCGCGGTCGTCCACCGCGTCGCCGAGCTGCCACAGGCACAACGTGCCGGGCAGGGGCCTGCCGGTCTTCGCGGAGGGCGCGCCCGTGGCGGCCGTGACCTCCTGCGCGGTGAGCAACGCGCAGAGGTCGGCGTCCGCGGCGATCCGCTTCGGCCGGTCGGTGGCCAGCTCGTCGGGGCGGACCGTCTCCGCCTGCTCGGTGACCGACACCCACGCGGGCCGGTCCGGGGAGGACGGCGGCGTGGCGGACGACCCGGGCGGTGGCGTCGTGCAGGCCGACACCCACAGCAGCGGCAGGAGGAGCAGGGCGGCCGACCGGCCGGCGGAGAGTGGCACGACGCGGAATCCTAAGCCTGCCGCCGAGTCGGGTGGCTCGACGGCTCGACGGCGTTCGACTCGACGGCGTACGGCGTGGCGCGGACCGTGTCGGCCCGGGTGAACCAGCTCTCGAAGAGGCGGCGGTAGTGGCCGGTGCGCGGCGACCTGTCGTCCGGGGACAGCCGGTCGTAGAACTCGAACGGGCGTATCCGGCCGGTGTCCGTCCATTGCAGGTAAGAGGCGTAGATGGTGCCGTCACCGAAGCGGAAGCCGTGGACGACCGGGACGCAGGCGTAGGTCTTCAGCTCCACGGTGATCCCCTGGCGGCGCAGGTCGTCGGCCTCCTGCTCGATGAACGAGCGGATCTTCGCCGTGCTGCGCCGTGCCTCCTCCGCCCACTCGTGGGGCAGTTCGCCGGAGCTTGCGACGAAGGCCGGGTCGAGGCACAGCAAGGTGATGTGCCAGCCGGTCGGGCGATCGGGCGAGGTCAGCCAGCCGGCGAGCGCCGGCCAGCTGGTGTTCAGCGTCAGGCCGAGCACGGCGAGTCGGCGGTCCCGTCGGCCGACGGTGTCGTCGCTCAACGCGGAGAGCACTCCGCTGATCGAGTGCGTGCCCGGGTCGTGCTCGGCACCCGTGATCCGGGTCCGCAGCGACCGGACTTCGCGGCCCAGCTGGTAGACGGCGATGGTGGTGATCTCCAGCATCACCCCGATCAGCGCGACGAGCCCCGGCAGTTCCAGCCGCCCGAGGTAGCGCTCCAGCACCATCCTGGTCGGCTCGATCGTGGCGAGGATCAGGTAGGTGCCGGCGAGCAGCGCCACCGTGGTCACGGTGATCTCCCAAAGCTGCCGGATCCTCGTCGACACCCGTGCCCGCTCGCGCCGCTTCCGGCTCACGAGGCACCCGCCCCGGACGGCCGCCGACGTAATCGACTTGCCCCATCAAGCTGGTTCACGTGCCCATCCTGCCGGGTCGCGTGGTGCCCCGCCACGTCCGGCACCCGGGTGCTGACGCCTGTCGGAGTGGCGGGCGACGTCCTGATCCCGGCACGCCACACCTGCGGGTGTCACCGCCACAATCCGGACGTGGATCGTCCGCAACAGCCCTTAGCATGACCGGCATGGCCATCGCACGCTTCCCCAGCATCGTCATCGACTGCCCGGACCCCGGTGCGCTCGCGAGGTTCTACGGCGCGCTGCTGGACTGGAAGGTCGACGTCTCCCCCGACTGGGCCGAGGTCCGCGCGGAGCACGGTCAGTGCATCTGCTTCCAGCAGGTGGACGGGTACGCGCCCCCGGTGTGGCCGAGCCAGGAGTCGCCCCAGCAGATGCACCTCGACGTGACCGTCGACGACCTCGACACCGCCGAGGCGGCCGTCCTCGACCTCGGCGCGACCAAACACCCGCACCAGCCGGGCACGTCCTTCCGGGTCTTCCTCGACCCGGCGGGCCATCCGTTCTGCCTCTGCGTGAACTGACCCGGAGCCTCACCCGCACCTTCCGACCCGCGTGCAGCGCCGAAGGTCTGGCGGTTCACGCGGGCGGAGGCCGGGCGACGCGTCGGGCGATCTCGGCGTCGAGGGGGTTCATGGCGTCGGCGACCGGGGCGGACGGTGACCACCACAGGAAGTCGAGCACTTCGTCGTTGACCAGGAGGCGGGGCGCGGCGGTGAGGCGCAGCCGGTAGATGGCGAGGAGTTCACGGCGGTCCGGGGCGACGAGGGTGAACTCGGCCACCGCGACACCGTCCAGCGCCACCTCGCCGATGCCGGTCTCCTCGCGCAACTCCCGGACCGCTGTCTGGCGAGTCGTCTCGCCCGGCTCACGGCCGCCGCCCGGGAGCTCCCACGCCCGGCGCCAACTGTCGAACACCATGAGCACGGCGCACGCGTGCTCGACCACCACCAGGGCGGCCGGGACGACGTCCCGATCACCCAGACCCTCCAGTTCCCGTTCGGCGACGGTGCGGAACCCCACCAACGCGTTACCCGCGCGGTCGCGGATCGGGAGCGGTCGCATGGCACACATCCAACCGCGCCGAGGACGCCAGGTGCGCCGAAGACCACCCGACCGCCACCGTCACGACACCGGCGGCGCCGACTTCCGGCTGAGGTGGTCTTGGAGACGTGCGTGCCGGAACTGGTACACGGGACCGGTCCGGCGGAGGAGGCCCAGTCGGTGGGCGTCGTCCAGGAAATCCAGGAGTCGCAGCGGGAGTTGCCGTTGGGCGCGCAGTGCGAGCACCGCGGACACGTAGCGTCCGCCGGGTTGATGAGATCCGACGCCGAGTGCGATCGCGAGGGCGACGAGGAGACCGACCACGAGTCCGGTCGGCGATGCCCCGGTGCCGCTGAGCACGTCCTGGAGCCAGAACGCGAGGCCGATCACGGAACCGCCCACGATCGACTTGAGGCACACCAGCCGCAGGTCGCGGCGGAACGCGGTGACCGGAGTCGGTGGCCGGTCGTCCGGTTGCGGGGTCTCGGCCCACTCGACCAGCCCGACCGCGAGCCAGGTGGCGCCGCCGAACACCAGCGCGAACACCAGTCCGGAACGCAGCCCACCCGAGGTCTCGCCCGCCGCGCCGAGCACGCCGCCGAACACGAGCCCGGCCGAGGAACCGGGCACGAACCTGAGCACCAGGCCACCCCCGGCCCACCTCGTGAGCCCTCGCACGAGCGATCGGGTTCGACCGCGCAGCCGGAGATCCGCGTACGCCGGCGTCTCCGGTGGGGTGAAACCGACGCCCCGCGCCACCAGCACGCCGACGACCACCACCGGGATTCCGCCCGCGACCAGGAACACCAGGCCCACCACGGGTTCACCGGCGAGGAGTCCCGCGTCGACGCCGGCGCCCAGCAGGCTGAACCCGAACACGAGCCCGGCCACGTGCCCGATCGTGAGCCCGCGGGCGAAGCCGACCACCACCCCGAACACGAGTCCGACCAGGGGGCCGAGGACAGCTCCGTTCACGGGCCCGACCAGAAGCCCTTCGCCGACCGCCACCGCGCACCCCAGCCCGACCCCGGCGACGAGCCCCGCCACGACCGCGGCCCGGCGCCGCGCCGCGTGGTGGAGCCGCCACCAGGCGAAGTCACGGCTGCCCATCGTGGTCAAGTGGTGGGCGAGGAACGTCAGCCACCTCGTCGCGTCGGCCGGCTCCCAGGCCCGCCGGGGCCGGAACGGATGCTCACCGCCCCGCGGCGGGTTCGCGCTGACGAGCGCGGCCACCAGGTGGTCGAGCAGGTGCTCGACCACCGCGTCGGCGCTGCGGAACCGGCCGACCTCGCACAGCTCGGCCGGGTGCTCGCCGGTGTCGACGTAGACCTTGCGGAGCAACCACAGCGCCAGCGGGGTGGACAACGCCTCGGTGAGCGGGCCGCGCCGACCGTCGGTGAGGGTCGCCAGCAGACCGCGCCAGTCACCCACCGCGCCCGGCGGGAGGCAAGCGGCGAGGTAGTCGGCGGCGTCGGCGGGTGTGAGCGGGTTCGGCTCGATGACCGCACCGCCGGTGAGCACGTCCCCGCCCGGCGCGGCGACGGCGGCCTCGTACTCCGCGGTGCGGCAGGTGAGCACGAGGGGGTCCGCGGCGACCTCGTTCAGGCGGAGCAGCACGGCGGGTCGGATGCCCTCGGGCAGTTCGTCCAGACCGTCCAGGACCGGCAGGACCCGCCGCCCGGTCACCAGCGAGCGGGCGGCGTCCGGGCCGAACGCGGTGGCGCGCAACGCCGGGTAGTCCTCGACCAACCGGCGGGTCAGCCACTCGTGGAGCGTCTCGGCGCCGGGATCCCACTCCGACAGGGGGACGAGCACGGGCACGGGTTCACCCGGCTCCGCGTGGTCGAGCAGTTCGCGGAGCAGCAACAAGGCCAGCGTCGTCTTGCCCGTGCCCGGCTCCCCGAGGATCACGAGCCGCCGTCGCTTTAGGCCCCGGAACCGCGCGGCGATGTCGCCGATGCGGTCGGTCCGGCCCGTGAACCGGCGCCGCCCGTGACCGAGCAGGCCGCGCCACCGGCTCTCCCGGGCGACGTGATCGGCGACGTCGAGCTCGGTGAACCGCCACCGCACCGCGAGCGGGCCGGGATCGTCGAGCCGGCGGACGTCGATCTCGGCACGCCACTGGCTCAGCACCTGGCTCGCGAGCAGGCGCTGGGCCGCGTCGGTCTGCTCGGCGGTCGAGGTCGTGAGCGTCACGAGCGGTGGGCGGCGCGCCCAGAGGACCAGCCCCAGCACGAGCGGGGTCAGCGCCGCGACCAGGCTCCCGACGCCGGCCGCCGACTGCAGCCCGTTCGGGGAGCCGAGGGCGAGGACGAGCGCGGTCACGACGGCCACCAGCGCGACCGACGCGATTCCCCACCGTCGCCAACCCGTCACACCACCTCTCTCGCCGACCGTCGCACCGCGTTACGTCGTGCGCACCTGCTACACCCGATCGAGTCACAGGCCGTCGGACTGGACCTGCTCGCCGAGTCCGGTCGCTCGCGGCCCACCCTCGTCGTGCGGCACGGAGACGTCGACGTGGATCCGGTTGCACGGCCGGACCCGGAGCATCCATCCGCTGGAACCACGGCGACGGCCCCCGGCGACGCGGATCGAGCAGGCCCTCGTCACCGACCTGCCCGTACCCGAGCACGGCCCGCCAGAACCGCATCACCTCCGCGGTGTAGGCGTGCGATCGCTCTGTACTCGTGGCGCGCGCGTCGTTTCGCGTGTCCTGCACCGGAGTGTCCGAAGTGGACGTTCGTGGAGCAGATCGCGGGAGTGACGCGTCGGCACGGTCGTTGGTCGGAGCGGCTGCGGCCGGTTCCGGAGAAGATCGGTGTGGCCCTGGCCAGGCGCGCGGGCGCCCGTCTGCGCGGCGTCATCGGTGTGCGCGCCAGTCGCAGCACATTGCCGCGGCTGGTCTGTGACCTGCCGGACCCGACGCCATCGGCCCCGGTCGCGGTCGGCATCGACGACCACGCGCTCAAACGGTGCGTGTCCGGCCACCGCGCCTGCATCCGCGCCGCGAAGGGGCGCCGAGGTCCTCCGCGCGGAAAATCGGGGGCGACGGGCGTGCGCGGCCGATACGATCCGGCCACCTCATGGAGTAGATCAGTGGCAGATCGCCCCGCTCGGGACGGGGAGGGCGCGGGTTCGATTCCCGCCTCCATGTCCACCGACCGCGGAGTCCACTGTGTCCGACCAGATCCGCACCGCTTCCTCCGGTTACGCGACCGGTCGGCTGGAGCGGGCGTTGGCCGCGGTGGCCTCCGCGGGTGCCGGGGCCGACGGTGAGCGCGCGCTGGGCAAGGTGCGGCGCTGGGAGGACGTCGTCAACGGGATGGCCGACGGCACGCTCGCGGTCGGCTCCCGCACCCCCGTCGCGAACACCCCGGCGTGGGTGACGCTCGAAGTCGCGGACGGCGGCTTCGCGACCGGCCGGTACCTGGCCGAGGTGCCGCTGTCCGAGGACGAGGCGGCCCGCGTCGCGTCCCTCCCGGACGACGTGCCCGGCCGGAACGCGCGGGAACGGCTCAACCTCTGGTACCTCGGCGACGCGGGCCAGGCCGAGCTGCTCGACGTGATCCGCCGTGGGCACTACCGGGTCGAGTTGCCGGAGGACGCGGCGCTGCCGGTCGTGGCCCTGCTGCTGGACACGGGCTTCCCGGAGCAGGCCCTGGACCTGATCGCCGACCTGCGCCCGCTGCTGCACCGGCTCCGGCTGACGCCGCGCTTCGAACCGGTCGCCCGGCCGTCGGGCTCCGCCGTCCGCCTCACGTCGGTGAAGGACGCCGCCGCGTCGCTGCGCGCCGTGCGGGTGCCGGCGCGGATCGCCGCGATGCGCGACACGCTGACCGTGTGGGATCCGCTGTACGACCGGCTGGTCGCGTTGTGGTGTCGCACGGTCGACGGCGAGCTGCCCCACCTCGACGCGAACGGGACCGTGCACGGCGGGTGGCCGTGTCGCACGTGGCCGGCCGAGTGGGCGGCGGCCAGGGCCGAGTGGCGCGCGGACTTCGCCGAGGCGTCCCGCACCCACGCGCTCTCGGGCCGGCAGGCCGACCCGAAGAGCAACTTCGCGCGACTGCGCCACGCCCTGGAGTCCTGTCCGGACGGCAGCGACGCGCTCACCGCGCGCGAGGTCGGCTGGATCCGCCGCGCCATCGCGAACACGGTCAGCCGCCGGGGCGCGCCGGAGTCCGACCGGCGGGACGCGTGGCGCACCGCCGGGGCGGCGGCCGTCGCGGCGCCGACCAGGGCCGCGCTCGCCGGTGTGCTCGCGAGCAGGCTGGACCGGTACCCGGCGGAAGGCGGCCTGCCGTCGCTCGACGTCGCGTCGGCCGCGGTGTCCGAAGCCGAGACGACCGCCGGGATCCCGTGCGGCACGACGGTGCCGGACCGCCTGGTGCACAAGGCGGCGCGAGCGCTCGAAGCGCCGGCCGACGAGCTGGTGCGCCTCGGCGTGATCACGTCGGGGGAGACGCTGGCGATCGTGCTGCCGCAGCTCACCTCGCGGCTGCTCGGCACGGCGATCGCCGACCCGGTCGTGGCGGGGCTGTACGAGCAGACCTACCCGGCGTTCCGGCGTCGCCGCGGCCTGCTGCTGCTCGACCTCGAGCACCAGGTGCGGTTCACCGAGCTGCCGTGGGTGCGGGCGCTGGAGCCGCACCGGTCGCCCCGACCGGACGGCGCGGCGGCCGCGTACCGCGCGCTGCGGCAGGTCACGATGCTGGCGCTGACCGCGTTCCCGCACGCCCTGCTGCCGAACCCGCTGGTGACCGAGCTCAGGGCGCTGGCGAAGCAGGCCTCGCTGGAGTTGCCGCTCGTCGAGGAGGTGGCCGCGGACATCTTCACCGGCAGGTTCACCACCAAGTGGCGTGACGCGGCGGTGGTGGCGAGCCGGCTGCTGGCCGGCACGCCCTACGCGAACTACTACGACCTGCCGGCGGACTGGCCCGAGGCGCCGCGCACCGTCCTGCGCTGGGGCAAGCGGACCGCGCCGGACTTCACCGCGCTGTGCCGGGAACGGGCGGGCACCTCCGGTGGCTCGGTCGCGGCGAACGGCATGCTGCTGGAGCAGAGCCAGATCCTGACCACGCACAACCTGGCCGTGCTGGTCGACGGCCTGGACCTGGCCGACGAGGTGCGCGAACGGGCGCCGGAGCTGGCGTGGCGGGTGTTCGACCGGCTCGTCCGCCGGTTCGGCCGGCGGCCGGACCACCGGCACGCGGCGTTGATCCAGGTGAAGAACGCCGCGTACGCGTGGCGGCAGGCCCTGTTCCTGCTCGGCTTCTGCGAGCCGGCCGTGCGGCTCACCCACGCGGAGAGGTTGGCGGGCGAGGTGCGCGGCACCGTGCTCCAGCCCGCGGCCGACGGTCTGCTGCACGTGCTCCACGGCGGTCGCTTCACGGCGGCCGGCACGGTGCGGCACGGCACCGGCCTGCGGTTCCTCGGCTGGAGCGAGGGCAGGAACCCGTTCCTGGTCGACCCCGGCCGCCGCTGACCGGGGTCGCTCCCCCGCGTGGTGATCGCGTCGGCGACCGGCGCGGTGCGACAGCCGCTCAGATCAGGCCGAGGTCGCGGGCCCTCGCCCCGGCCTGGAAGCGGGAGTCCGCGCCCAGGACGGCCATCAGCTCCGCGACCCGACGCCGGTAGGTCCGCACGCCGAGGCCGAGCGTGCGGGCCGCCGTCTCGTCCTTGCAGCCCGACGCCAGCAGCTCCAGCACCCGCGGCGCGAGCGCGCGCAGCTCCGCGTGCTGGGCGTCGTACACCGCCAGGTCGGTCCCCGAGCGCCACGCGGCGTCGAACAGGGACGCCACGTTCTGCACCACCGCCGGCTCCGTCACGATGCCGTAGCCGCGGCGGCCGTCCACCACGTCACCCGCCAGGATCGCGAGCCTGCGGTCGATGATGATCGTCTCGTTGATGTCGTCCTGCGTGATCCGCACCTCCGCGCCCCGCGCCGCGGTGGCGCGGAGGTGCTGCGCCATCGACGGGTTCAGCAGCACCTCGGGCCGGTACAGCTTGCGCAGCCTCGGCATCGACGCCGGCCGCGCGTCACGGGGACGTGGCCGCGTCGCCGCCCACGTGTTCAGGTCCCGCGCGGCGCACGTGATCTCGGCCGCGGTCGCGAAGAGGTGGGCCGTGCGGCTGAACAACTCCTCGTCGCCGTGGAGGACGGGCACGTGGTCGAGGCTCATGCCACCCAGTCTCCGCGCGGCGCAACCCCGTCGCCAATCCCGGCAAGAAGTTGCCATTCCCGGCGGGCCGCACCCGGAGGACCGAAGCTGGAGCCATGAGCACAACGATCGACGCGACCGCCGCCGGCACCTGGGATCTCGGCGACCGGACGGTCAACCGCCTCGGCTTCGGGGCCATGCGGCTGATGAGCGACGCCGACGGCGGCCCCAGCGACCGCGGCCGGGCCATCGAGGTCCTCCGGAAAGCCGTCGAGCTGGGTGTCAACCACATCGACACGGCCGCCTTCTACTTCTCCGCGCTGCGCTCCGCCAACGAGCTGATCAACACCGCCCTCGCGCCCTACCCGGACGACCTGGTCATCACCACCAAGGTCGGCCCCGGCCGCGACCCGGCCGGCGACTGGCTCCACGTGGACGACAAGAAGGGTCTGCGCGGCCAGGTCGAGGAGAACATCCGCCAGCTCGGCCTCGACCACCTCGACGTCGTCAACCTCCGCATCGGCCGCGGGCTCGAACGGGGCGAGGGCTCCATCGCGGACCGCTTCGGGGCGCTCGCCGAGCTGCGGCAGGAAGGTCTCGTCCGGCACCTCGGCATCTCGAACGTGGGCGTCGAGCACCTGCGGGAGGCCCTCGCGATCGCGCCGGTGGTGTGCGTCCAGAACCAGTACGGACTCGTCACGCGCCGCGAGGACGACGCGCTCGTCGAGCTGTGCGCGGAGCACGGCGTCGCGTTCGTGCCGTTCTTCGCCATCGGGGCCGCGATCCCCGGCTCGTCGCCGTTCGCGGCGGCCGACGAGACCGGCAAGGACGTGATCGCCGAGGTCGCGAGGGCGCACGACGCCACCCCCGCCCAGGTCCGCCTGGCCTGGACGCTCCACCAGGGGCCCAACGTCCTCGCCATCCCCGGCACCGGCAACCCGGCGCACCTCGCGGAGAACGTGGCCGCGGCCGGGTTGCGGCTGACCGAGGAGGACCTGGCCCGCTTGGACGCGATCGCGTGAACCCCGGCCGCCCCGGCGACGTCCTCAGCGACCACGCAGGTGCAGGCGGATCGCGGAGATCAGGAAGAAGACGCCGCCCACGGCCGCGTAACCGGCGACGTTGGTGAGCGACGCGGCCGTTCCGGCGGCCTGCACGACGAACGTCGTGCCGGCGACCGCGGAGAGCCCACCGCTGAGGATCATCGGCCACTGGCCGCCGAGCCGGTAGCGCAGGACCGCGACGATCAGCTGCACGATGCCCGCCGCGATCGCCCAGGCGCCCCACACCCGCAGGACGCTCGGGATGCCGGAGGTGACGGCGACGGCCAAGCCGACGGCGGTGAGCAGGCTCAGCGCCATGTTGGCGTACAGCGGCACCCGAGGTCGCGCGGCTCCGGAGGAGCGGAGGTCGACCACGGCGGCGGCGACGTCGAACAGCGGGTAGATCACCAGCAGCGCGATGGCGAACGGGGTGAGCGTCGAGGCGGTGAGGGCGAGCAGGCCCGCCCAGACGATCGCGAAGCCGAATCGGACGAAGTACAGGGCGCGCAGCGCCTTGGCGCCGTCGACCTCGGCCACCGGGGTGCGGGCTTCGGTGGAGCTGGACATCGGATTCCCTCTTTCGACGGTCGAGACGGTGACGGCCCGAGGTAGATAGAACGATCGGTACACCTGAGAGCGTGCGGCACGCGCGCTCGACTGTCAAGACCGACCGTTCTATCTGCTAGCCTCGGGACCGGACCTCGAAGGGGGGAAACGGATGTCGGAAGCTCGGACGCGACTGCTCACCACGGCCAGCGCGCTGTTCTACGCCGAAGGGCTCCACTCGGTGGGCATCGATCGCATCATCGCCGCCGCGGGGGTCACGCGAGCCACCCTGTACCGGCACTTCCCGGGCAAGGACGACCTCGTCGTCGCCTACCTGACGCTGGCCGACGAGGCGATCCGCGCACGCATGGACGCCGCACGGGCGCAGGACACCTCCCCCGACGACGTCGTCCGCACCGTCGCCCGGTCCATCGCCGAGGACATCCAGCGGCCCGACTTCCGGGGCTGCGCGTTCCTCAACGCCGCCGCCGAGTACCCCGACCCGGCCCACCCCGTCCACCAGGCGGTCCTCAGGCACCGGCAGTGGTTCCTGACCGCGGTCACCGAACTCCTGGCCGCCACCGGGAAACCCGACCCGGACGCCGCCGGCCGCCACTTCGCCATGCTGCGGGACGGCGCCATGGCCGCGGGCTGCCTGACCGACCCGAAACCGATCGGCGAGACGTTCCTCCTCGGGGTCGAGAGCCTCCTCGAACGCCGCGGCCGGTAACCGGACGGGCGTGCTCCGACCGGTTCACCGCCGGCGCCTGACGGCACGTCGGGATGCGCCTCAGCCCGGGTGGGAGACGTGCCGGTCGCCCCAGTGGCCGCTGAAGTCCACCGGCCTGCCGGCCATGTCCCACCGGAGGAGGTTGTCCTCGCCGGTGCTCAGCAGCAGCTCGTGGATGGCGCTCGTCATCGGCCCGGGGTGCTCCTCGTGCCACTGGTCGCGGTCGTGGTAGGCGACCCGCCACTCGTCCGGGTCCGCCGAGTCGGTGATCCACCAGAACGTTCCCCCGGCGCCGTCGATCCCCCACGGGTAGAGGCCACCGGGCGCCGGGAACAGCCGGTACGGGACGCCTCGCAGGTAGTCGAGGTCCTCGTCGCCGAAGATCTCCAGCAGCTCGTCGTTGTGCGCCTTGGCCCCTCCGCACTCCTCCGCGCTCTGACCGGGGTTGAAGAACTGGATGGCGCCGCGAAAACCACCGGAGGGGAACCGCGTGAGCAACTCCTTGTAGTCGCCGGGGAGCGGTGTTCCCAGCTCGCGTTCGACGGTGGCCCAGTCCAGCCCCGGCCGGAAACCACCGGCCCGCCACCCGACGAGCTCGCAGATCTCGTCGACGTACGACCGCTTCGGTGCGCCTGCCACGTGTTCCCCCGGTCGCCGCCCGGCCGAACCGAGCTCCGGCACGAGGTTACCGGCGGGGGCGTCGCACGAGGCCGGTGCCCACGCCGCGACTCTCCCGGACCGACCCTGAGGAAAGCTCCGGCGCGGTGTCGCGGAAAAGGGAGGAGGGTGGAGGCATGAGCCACGTGCACGAGATCGCCGACATCCGGGTCGACCTGGCCCCCGGGCTGCCCGGCGAGGCCGCCGAGTACGCCCGCGCCAAGGTCTCCGCCATCGCCAAGTACTCCCCCGCCGACATCTCCTACGCCAAGGTGCGGCTGAGCACGGACGGGCCGCGCCTGCTGGTGGCGCACGCGTCGCTGGACGTCAACGGGACGCCGGTGAACGCCGCCGCGACCGCGGAGACCTACCAGGAGGCGGTGGACCTGCTGCACGACAAGTTGCAGCACCAGCTCCGCGACCTGGGTCGCTGACCCCGGTCGGAGACGCCGCGACGCGACGGTCAGGCCGTCGCGCCGCGGTGGCGCTGGTAGTGGCGGGCGGAACGAGCGCGGTTGCCGCAGCCCGCCGAGCACCACTCCCGGCGGGGGTGGTTCTTGAGGAAGTACAGGACGCAGCCGGGGCCGAGGCAGGCGCGCAGCTGGTGGCGCGTGTCCTGGCCGAAGAGCGCGATGGCGTCCTCGGCGATGGCGGAGACGGCGGCGGAAGCGGCCGGCCCGCCCGTGCGGGTGTGCCGTGACGGGGCCTGGCCGGCGGTCCAGGACAGCGCCGACCAGTGTGGCGTGTCGCCGGCGGCCCGGTTGAGCTCGGTCACGGCCGCGTCCAGGCCGCGGAGGTCGGAGGCGGCGGCCGGGCGCGGGTCCCCGGTGGCCTCGGTCGCCAGCCGGCGCAGCGCGTCGCGCAGGCCGATCAACCGGTGGCCGAGGCGGTCGAGGTCGGCCGCGGTGAGCGCGTCGAGGTCGCCGGGGGTCAGCAAGTCCGTCCTGGCGCAGACGGCGCGCAGCCAGGCCCTGGTGCCGTCGGGGTCGCGCAGCGCGTCGTGCACGCCGTCGCGGTCGGCCCAGACGGTGTTCATCAACTCCACCGGGAGCGGCTCGCCCAGCAGCGGCGCGTCGGTGTCCATGCGGTCGAGGCTACCCCACTTCTAACGGTTGCAGAGGTCTCTATCCGTTGACACGGGCACCGGCGCATGCCATGGTCGTTCTAACGGTTACTGACACCTGCAAACGTCAGAACCGGTGATCGAAGGGGTGCTTCCCGCATGACCGATCCGACCCGTGCCGACACCGCGGGCTTCCACGAGGGCGAACTGGCCGTGCAGCGCCGCGCGGGCGTCTCCCTGGACGCCGCCCGGCTCGCGGGCATGGTGGCGCCCGCCGGGCTCGGCGACGGGGCGACGCGGTTCCTGGCGGACCGCACCTTCGCCGCGATCACCGCGCGCGACACCGACGGCTCGCTGTGGCTCTCACCGCTGACCGGGCCGCCGGGCTTCCTCCACGTCGACACCCCGACCGCCCTCGCGGTGCGGACGTCGCCGGCCGAGGGCGACCCGCTCCGCGGCCTGCCGGCGGACCAGCCGGCCGGGCTGATCGTGGTCGAGTTCGCCACCCGCAGGCGGTTGCGCGTCAACGGCACGCTGTCCGACGCCGGGGACGACGGGCTGCGCGTCGACGTGGAGCAGGCGTACGGCAACTGCCCCCGGTACATCCAGGCCCGACGCCTCCACCGCACCGACGGCACGTCCCCGGGCGCCGCGCCAGTCCGCCGCGGCACGGACCTCGCGCCGGAGGACGTCGACCTGGTCCGCCGGTCCGACACCTTCCTGCTCGGCACCACCCACCCCACCCGCGGCAACGACGCCTCGCACCGCGGTGGGGCGCCCGGCTTCGTCCGCGTCGAGGACGGGGCGCTGTGGTGGCCGGACTACTCGGGCAACAACATGTTCAACACCCTCGGCAACCTGGCGTCCGACCCCGACGCCGCGCTGCTGTTCTGCGACTTCGCCACCGGCCGCACCCTGCACCTGTCCGGCCGGGCCGAGGTGGAGTGGACCCGCCCGGGCGTTCCCGGCGACGACGACCGCACCGGCCGCCGCGTCCACTTCACCCCGCGGCACGTGGTCGCCGGCCGACTGCTGGCGCTGCGGGCCGACTCCCCGGTCCCCGCCCCCGACAACCCGCCGCTCACCGCACCGTGGAGGACCGCCCAGCCATGACCGAAGCACGCCCGCCGTTCCCGCCGTTCGACGTCGACGCCGCCCTGGCCAAGGTCCAAGCCGCCGAGGACGCCTGGAACACCCGCGACCCGCACCGCGTCGCCCTCGCGTACACCGAGGACTCGGTGTGGCGCAACCGGGACGTCTTCGTCACCGGCCGCGCGGAGATCGTCGACTTCCTCACCGCCAAGTGGGCTCGCGAACTCGACTACGTCCTGCGCAAGAGCCTGTGGGGCTTCCGCGAGAACCGCATCGCCGTCCGCTTCCAGTACGAGTGGCACGACGCGGAGGGCCGGTGGTTCCGCTCCTACGGCAACGAGCTGTGGGAGTTCGCCGACAACGGCCTGATGCGCCGCCGCGAGGCGAGCATCAACGACCTGCGCATCGACGAGGCCGACCGCCGCTACTTCGGCCCGCGCCCGCAGGACGAGCGGGGCCCCGGCCACGACATCCCGCTCGCCTGACCCCCGGTCCGCACCCCGCGCGGGCCGGGCCGCTCCCGTCAGCGGGACGATGCGCCGACCCCGCTCCGTCCACAGAGGACACGGTAGGCGGAGCGGAGTCGGGGCGAGGGATCAGATCACGCGTTCGTTCCCCCCGTCGACCGGCACCTGCGCGCCGGTGGTGTGGGCGAACGTGTCCGAGCACAGCTCCGCGATCACCCGGCCCACCGCCGCGCTGGTGATCTCGGCGCCGAGCAGGTTGCGCCGCTTGTAGGCCTCGACGCTCAGGCCGTAGTGCCCGGCGCGCCGGGCGAGCACGTCGGCGGTCCACAGGCCGGTGTCGAAGACCGCGTCCGGGTGGACCGCGTTGACCCTGATGCCGTCGGCCGCCCACTCCAGCGCGGCGACCCTGGCCAGTTGGGTGACCGCCGCCTTCGAGGCCGAGTAGGCCGCCGCGCCCGGTCCGGGGGCGGGCACGTTCTTGGAGGCCACGACCACCACCCGCCCGCCGCGCGGCGCGAGCTTGAGCAGCGGGTGCGCTTGGGCGAACAGTGCGGCGATCGCGTCCACGTTGACCGACATCGTCCGCCGCCACGTGGTCGGGTCCAGCTCGGCGATCGGGGTGTCGCCCGGGAACACCCCGGCGGACGCGACCAGCACGTCGAGCCCGCCGAACCGCTCCACGCCCCGGTCGATCGCGGCCTCGACCGCCACCGGGTCGGTGACGTCGACCTGGAGGCCGAGGTAGTCCGCGCGGCTCTCGGTCGGCGTGAGGTCGAGGCCGATCACGCTCGCGCCCTTGGCCCGCAACGCGTCCGCGCACGCCCGACCGATGCCGGACGCCGCGCCGGTGACCAGCGCGACCTCGCCGGTGAACTCGGCCGGCGCGCCGGAGAGCCGCAGCTTGGCCTGCTCCAGCTCCCAGTACTCCATGTCGAACAGGTCGGCCGGCGGCAACGCCCGGTACCCGCCCAGCTCCTCCGCCCGCTCGATGACCTCGATCGTGTGGGCGTAGATGTCGCGGGCGATGTCGGCGTCCTTGGCCCGCCTGCCGACCGAGAGCAGGCCGAGCCCGGGGTCGAGCACGACGCGCGGCGCGGGGTCGAGCATGGTCAGGCCCGGTCCCGCGTGCTCGTCGAAGTACCGGCGGTAGTCGGCCGCGTAGCCGTCGACGTCGTCGCCGACCAGCGGGACGCGCTTGGTGCGGATCACGTGGTCGGGCGTCGCCGGGCCCCGCGTGGCCACGTCGGCGAGGTCCGGCCGGGTGACGAAGGCCATCGTGGCGTCGTCGGCGTGCCGGCTCACGATCACCGGCGCGCCGGCCACGTCCGAGATCCGCCGGCGGAGACCGGCGAGCCGGTGGCGGTCGACCGGGGGCGCGGGCACGGACCTCCGCGCGGGCCGGTGCCGGGACAGGAACGCCTCGGCGTCGCCGACCAGCTCGACGTGCCGGTCGTAGGCCTGCCTGGTGTCCTCCCCGAACGTGAACAGGCCGTGGTTGAGCAGCACCACGCCGATGGTGCGCTCACCGACGTGCCGGGGGAAGAGCTCCGCGCACGTGCGGGCGAGGGCGAACCCCGGCATCACGTACGGGATCACCACGACCCGGTCGCCGAAGACCTCCTCCACCAGCGGTTTGTCCAGGTTGGTCAACGTGATCACGGCGTCGGCGTGGCTGTGCAGCACGGCCGGGTGCGGCAGCACGGCGTGCAGCAGCGTCTCCACGCTCGGGTCGGGCGCGCTCGCGTCCAGCAACGCGCACCGCAGCTCGTTCATCATCGCGGAGTCCGGCAGGCTGGGCACGGTCAGCAGCTCGCGCAGGCGGTCCAGCCGCAGCGGCGCGAACCCGGCCCGCTCGATGGTCGCGAGGTCCCAGCCGCTCCCCTTGACGTGCAGCACGTCCACCGCACGGCCGGTGATGTCCACGGTGGACGTCTTGACCGAGGTGTTGCCGCCGCCGTGCAGCACGAGGTCCGGCTCGCGGCCGAGCAGCCGCGACCCGTACACGCAGGCGTCCAGCTCGTCGGAGTGCGTTTCCGTTTCAGCCCAGCGGTTTTCCACAGATCGTCCGTTCGTCGGTGACGATGGCCGTGACCAGGTCGGCCGGGGTGACGTCGAAGGCGAAGTTCAGCGCGGCGGTGGCGCGGTCCCCGACGACCTCCGCCGGGTCGCGCACCTCGATCTCCACGTGCGCGCCGTCGGGGGTGGCCAGGTCGATGGTCGACTCGGGCGCCGCGACGACGAACGGGATGCCCGCCCGCGCCGCGGCCAGCGCCAGCGGGTAGGTGCCGATCTTGTTGACCACGTCGCCGTTGGCCGCGATGCGGTCCGCGCCCACCACGACCGCGTCGGCCAGGCCCTTGGCGATCACGGTCGGTCCCGCCGAGTCGACCACGACGGTGTGCGCGACGCCCATCGCGGCGAGTTCCCACGCCGTCAACCGGCTGCCTTGGAGCAGCGGCCGCGTCTCGTCCACGTAGACGTGGCCCAGCGCGCCGTCCTCCTGCAACGCCCGCACCACGCCGAGGGCGGTGCCCCACTCGACGCAGGCCAGGGCGCCCGCGTTGCAGTGGGTCTGCACGTTGACCGGTCCGCCGAGCCGGTCGACCAGCCACCGCGCGCCGCGGAGCCCCAGCGCGCGGTTGCGGCGGACGTCGTCTTCGAGGACGTGGACGGCCTCGGCGACCACCGCGTCGAGGCCCTCGTCGAGCCGGGCCAGCACCCGGTCCACGCCCCAGGCGAGGTTCACCGCCGTCGGCCGGGCGGCCCGCAGCCGCGCCGCCTCCGCGCGCACGTCCCCGCCACCGCCGGCGGCCAGCGCCACCCCCAGCGCGCCGGCGACGCCCAGCGCGGGCGCACCCCGGATCGCCAGTCTCCTGATCGCGTCGACGAGCTGGTCCACCGTGTCGATCCGCAGCGTCGTCACGACGTCCGGCAACAGGGTCTGCTCGATCGCGATGATCCGGCCGTCCACCCAGTCGATCGTCCGCATGGCTGAAGTCTGCAGGTTGGGCGCCGGTCGGAAAAGGATGATCACTCCGTCGGCACAGCGGTGGTGCATCGCGGGTCACACGACCGCGACGATGGTGCCGACGCCCAGCGCGCACAACGCGGCGGAGCTCAGGCCCGCCATCGTGCGCGACACCTTGGGCCGGCGCAACCACAGGACCGCCCTGGCCGCGCCGACCGCCGGCGCCGCCAGCGCCACCACCGCGTCGATCAGGCCGAGCAGCATGATCGTGCCCACGTTGATGGCCTCGGCGGGCAGGAACTGCGGCACCACGGCCAGGAAGAACAAGCCGACCTTGGGGTTGAGCAGGCAGGAGAGCACACCCGACCGGAACGACGGCCCCCACCGCCACCGCACCGGGCCGCCATCGCCCGGGTCGGCCACCTGGTCGCGTTGCAGGAACCCCACCACCCCCAGGACAGCAGGTACAGGCCGCCGACGACCTTCACCACCAGGAACGCGGTGGGCGAGGAGCTGAGCAGGTCCGCCAACCCCAGCGCCACGGCCGCCGCCCAGAACAGCGAGCCGATCCCCGACCCCGCGGACGCGGCCACGCCGAACCGCGCGCCGCCCAGGCCGTACCGCAGCACCAGGAAGGTGTCCGGTCCGGGGGTGATGGCCGGCAGCAGGCACAGGCCCGGCGAACCCGAGCACCGCCGCGGCGGTCACGCCTGCTCACCCGCCGATCGTGACGCCGAGGCCCTTGCCGTGCTCGCGCACCTCGGCGCGGGCCGCGGCGAGGTCGTCGAGGGTCAGGCCGGGCATCACCGACTCGACGTAGTCGGCCATCGCGGCTTCGCGGTCGATCAGGTCGGTGTCGCGCCACCGCCGCGCGACCTCGTCGGGCACGAGGTCGCGGCCTGCTGGCAGGAAGGGCTGGGCGAGCCGCCCGGCGAGGGCGGCTTCTTCGACGCGGGCGGCGGTTCGTACGACGTGATCCGGCTGCTGTCCCTGCTGCGCGCCAGGTTCGGGTACGCCGTGTCGTTCGGCGACTTCATGGTCGACCCGACCGTTGCCGGACTCGCCGCACGGTGCGGGCACGCACGTCAACCGGACCAGATCATCTGGACCTACCAACCACGTGCGGCGGCGACGCCACGCCTGCGGCTGGTCCTCTTCCCGCCGGTCGGTGGCGGGGTGTCCTGCTACTCCCCCGTGGTCCGCGACCTGCCGGTGGACGTCGAGGCGCACGTCGTCGGCTTCGACGGACCGCAACCGGACGACGCGCTGACGTTGCCCGACCTCGCCCGCCGCTGCGTGGAGCGGCTGCCCGCCGACGTCCGGTCCGGTGACGTGCCGCTCGTGCTGGGCGGCTGGTCGTTCGGCGGCGCGCTGGCGTTCGAGGTGGCACGTGTGTGCGGTGCGTCGGTGGCACGCGTGGTGGTGGTCGACACGCCGGTGTCGGCGGGCTCGCGCGGCGTCGACGAGCCGTCGCTCGCCGGGTTCGCCGCGGACGTCCGGGAGACCAGCGGGGTGAACTCGGCGACGCTGATCCAGGCCCTGTCCGCGTTGGAGGAGGTCTTCGACGTCGACCTCGACACCGAGCGGCTGTTCTCGGCGCGCGTGACCGTGACCCGCCTGGAGGCGGAGATCACGCGCGCCTTGGCGTCGCCGTGAACCGGCCGTCGTCAGGTCGTGTAGTCGGCGTTGATCCGGACGTAGCCCTCGGTGAGGTCGCAGCCGTAGACGGTGAACGCGCCGTCCGCGATGCCCAGGTCGATGTTGATGACGACCTCGTCGGCGCCGAGGTACTTGGCCGCGCGCTCCAGCAGCGCGTCGCTCGGCTCCTCGGGGTGCATGGGCAGGTCGTCGAACAGGATGCGGACGTTCTCGGGGACGATGTCGGTCTCGTCCTCGAGCTTGCCGATCGCCATGGCGATGCGGCCCCAGTTCGGGTCGCAGCCGTGCACGGCGGTCTTGACCAGCGGGGAGTTGACGACGCTCTTGCCGACCAGCTTGGCCTGCGCGTCGTCGCGGGCGCCGGTGACGCGCACCTCGATCAGCTTGCTCGCGCCCTCGCCGTCGGAGGCGATCTCCCGCACGAGGTGCAGCGCGCAGTCGTAGAGGGCCTGCTCGAACTCGTTCCGGTCGACGGGGCCGGCCAGGCCGTTGGCGAAGATCGCCGCGGTGTCGCTGGTCGAGGTGTCGGTGTCGATGCTCAGCGCGTTGAACGTGCGGTCGACGACGCGGCGGAACGCGGCGTCCAGCTCGTCGCCGTCGACGTCGGCGTCGGTGAAGAAGAACGCCAGCATGGTGGCCATGTTCGGCTCGATCATGCCGACGCCCTTGGCGATGCCGACGAGCACGGCGTCGCCGACGCGGACGTGGCAGGACTTCGGGCGGGTGTCGGTGGTCATGATCGCCGTCGCGGCCCGCTCGTAGTCGGCTTCCGGGAACGGCCACGCGAGCGCGTCGAGGTTGGCCCGGATGCTCTCCATCGGGTACGGCCGGCCGATCACGCCGGTCGAGCCGATGACGACCTCTTCCGGCGCCACACCGGCGATCTCGGCCACGCGCCGGCGCACCTCGACGGCGTGCGCGACGCCCGCCCGCCCGGTGGCGACGTTGGCGTTGCGCGACAGCACCACCATGCCGCGGCAGTGACCCGTCGCCGCGGACTCGCGGCTCAGGACCACGCTGGGGCCGGCGAACCGCGACTTGGTGAACACCGCGGCCGACCGCGCCGGCACCTCCGAGACCACGGCGGCGAAGTCGTCGCCGACGTCCTTCAGCCCCATGTTCTTCGTGATCCCGCGAAAGCCCCGCGGCACCGCCGTCTCCGTCATGGACACCTCAGATCTGCTCGTGTGCGGCCACCCCGCCCAATGGATGGACATACCTTACACTGCATAGTCAACATGCGCTCTGGTGACAGAGCACCGAGACGGCCGACGCAGCGTTGCATAACTATCCATCGCGCGCACGTCCTTCGATCGGGTGAGCCAGCCGCGACTCCCATGATCCGGGAGGGTTTCCGGCCGCGCATTGCCCCCGCGACGGGCCCTGGGCGACCCTGGCGTCCGCGCGCGGACGTCGGGGGACGCGCGGCGGGGCACTGGGGGGCGTCGGCGCTTCGGCTTGCGCGACAAGGGGTTCACCGCGGATCGCGGCAGGTCCGCCGTCCGCGTCCCGGTGCTTTTCCAGGCGAGCCAACCCGGACGACCGCACGGCGCCGCGCCGGACGGCGAGTTGCCCGCGGAACCCGGGCAGCGGACCGTGATCCGCGTCGCCGAGGGCTCCGTGCCGGCGTCCACGTCGGTGTTCAACGAGGAGGCGGTCTACGCCCCGGAGGGCCCGGGCGGGTTCGCCTACTTCACCGACCTGCTGCTGGCCGCGCTCGTGCTGCCGGCGCTGGGCCTGGACGTCCGGACCTCGCCCGTGCCGGTGGGCGCGGACCCCGAGGCGACGCTGGTCCTCGGCGTGCGACGGCTGCGCCACTCCACGCGCGAGCGCCGGACGCTCGCCGCCTCCGGTTGGCGCCGCACCACCGAGCAGTCGGACGACCTGCTGGAGCGGTTCCGCGAACCGCACCGCGACGACCCGCTGACGGCGGGCAAGGCTCAACTGTCCGAATTGGACGGTGTGATCGGCGCGATCGCCGACGGGCAGCCGGGCGCGGGTTACGCGACGTTGCTGTCCGGTGGCATCGACTCCGGGGACGGTGACCTACCCCGTCGACCACAAGTTCGGCGAGGGCCGGGGCGACCTGCTCAAGCTCAACGCGTCGCGGGACGAGGACAAGGTCGTGACCGGCCGCGGCCCGCTGCCGCTGCACACCGACGGGCTGCTGGTCGGCGAGCAGGTCGACCTGATCGTGTTGTTCGCCAAGGACTTCTCCGACCCAGGTGCCCGCCGACTGGTACGGCATCGCCACCACCCGCGACTACGGCCGGGTCCGGTCGCTGAACCTGGCGCTGCGGTTCGCGCCGGACGTGCCGCGCGGCTGGCTGGTGCGCCTGGCGGGCGTGGACGAGGCCGCGTCGGACAAGTTCTTCGAGGAGCTGTCGGACCACCTGCACTCCGCGCGCTACCTCTACCAGCACCGCTGGCAGCCGGGCGACCTGCTGGTGATCGACAACCAGCGCACCCTGCACGGGCGCACCGCGATCAGCTCGGACGGCGTCCGCCTCCTGTTCCGCGGCCAGGTGACCCTGCCGAACGCGTCCTGACCGGCCGTCGAGGAGATCCAGAAGCCGCCGCCCTCGGCCCGGCGGTCGGCGGCCGTTCACGCCCCGGCTTCACCGGTGAGCGGTCGTCGGTGAGCGGTCGTCGGTGAACGGTTGTCCGGCCACCGTCCGGGTGACGGCGCAGGATGCCGGGCGGCAGGCGGGTGGTGTCGCACCTTCGGGTGGACGGTCGGTTCCGCCGTTCCGCGACGCCGGCGCTTCGCGCGATGCTGGCTCCCGGGCCCGGGAGGTCGACCGACACCCCGGGCCGACGAGAGCCGCAGCCGAGGACAGGACGGGCAGTCGTGGCAGTGCCGTCGGGCGAACCGGTCCACACCGCGTCGGAGCACCGCCCGGTCAGCCGTCGCGCCGTCCTCGGCGGGTTGGGCGCGGCCGGGCTCACCGCCGGCCTGCCCGGCGCCGTCGCCCGCGCGGAGGTCCGCGGCGAGCCCGTGCCGCCGGACGCGCGCCGGGACCGGGCGTACCGGATCCGCGAGCAGGCGGCCGCGCGCCAACGTGCGTTGCCCGCCGCCCAGCACCACGACAATGGTGACGAAGCGGCCCACCCCGATCTGATCGGCAACTACGGCAAAGGGCTGCCCCACGACGAGCTGGGACGTGTGGACCCGGCCGCCTACGCGAGCCTGGTGCGCGCGGTCTCCGGCCACGAACCCGGCGACCTGGACGGGATCGTCGTGGACGGGCCGGTCGGGCTGACCAACCCGCACGCCGCGTTCACCTACGGCCTGGTCGGCGCCGACTCCCACCAGCTGACCGTGCCGCCGCCACCACCGTTCGCCGGGGCGACGACGGCCGCGGAGCTGGTCGAGCTGTACTGGCAGGCGCTGTGCCGCGACGTGCCGTTCACCGCCTACGACACCGATCCGCTCATCGCCGCCGCCTGCCGCGACCTGTCCCGCCTCACCGGCTACGAGGGCCCGACCGACCACGGGCGCGTCACACCGGCGACCGTGTTCCGCGGCCCGATGCCCGGCGCCCTGAACGGGCCGTACGTCTCGCAGTTCCTCCTGCGCGACGTCCCCTTCGGCGCCGCGACGATCAGGCAGACCTACCGCGTGCCCGCGCCGCGCGACGACCACCTCACCGACTACGACGAGTGGCTGCGGAACATCCGGGGTCACCACCCGGCCCGCGAGAGCACCTACGACGGCACCGCCCGCTACCCGCGCAACGGCCGCGACCTCGCCGAGTACTCCCGCCTGAACTTCACCCAGCAGCCCTACCTGATGGCGAACCTCCTGCTGATCGACCAGGGCCCCGACGCCTGGGACCGCAACAACCCCTACCTGCGCGCCGAGACCCGGCCCGGCGTCACCTTCGACTGGTCCCACCCCCTCGACCTGGTCGCGCGCGTCGTGCAGGCCGCGCAGCTGGCCGCGTGGTTCCAGAAGTGGTGCGTGCACCGCAGGCTCCGGCCCGAGGAGTTCGCCGGCCACGCCCACAACCACGCCCTCGGCCGGATCGAGCACCCCCTGCACCCGCAGCTGCTCGACGCCGAGGCGCCGGACCGCGTCCGCGCCGAGCACGGCACCCTGCTGCTGCCCATGGCCTACCCGCGGGGATGTCCCACCCAGCCCGCCTACACCGCCGCGCACGCCACCGTCGCGGGCGCCTGCGCGACCGTGCTCAAGGCGTTCTACGACGAGTCCTTCGTCCTGCGCGACCCGGTCGTGCCCAGCGCGGACGGCACGTCGCTGCGCCGCTACCGGGGGCCCGCGCTCACGGTCGGCGGAGAACTGGACAAACTCGCCTTCAACGCCGCCTACGGCCGCAACTTCGCCGGCGTGCACTGGCGCTCCGACACCACCGCCGGGCTGCTCCTGGGCGAGGCGGTCGCCGACCACGTGCTCACCGACCTGCGCCGCACCCTCACCGAGGAGTTCGACGGCTTCACCTACACCCGCTTCGACGGCACGACCGCGATCGTCTGAACGACGGGGTGAATCCTTTCTCGGTGTCGGGGTCTCTTATGGGCGATGGTTACGACAAGAGGGACACGTGCGGCGGGGGTGGACGTGGTCGACCGCGGTTGGGCGAGCGAGCAGCTCATCGAGGCCGCGCAGGGCGGTGACCTGGAGTCGCTCGCCGCGGTGGTGCACGGCGCCCATCCGCACGTGCTGCGCTTCGCCGGGCACCTGTGCGCGTCGCCGCAGGACGCCGAGGACGCGGCGCAGGAGGCGTTGATCGTCCTCTACCGCAAGATCGGCTCCCTGCGGGCCACGGCGGCGCTCGCGTCCTGGATGTTCCGGGTCGTCCGGCACGAGTGCCTGCGCCGCGCCCGGCGGCTGTTCGACGGCTACGACGAGGCCGACGACGTCCCGGTGGCCTCCGCCGAGGACGAAGTGCTCAGGCGGCTGGAAGCCGAACGCGTGGCGGCGGCGATCCGGGCGTTGCCCGACGTCCAGCGCCGCGTGCTGGTCATGCGCGACGTGCTGGGCCGGCCGGGGCGGGAGGTCGCCGAGGCGCTCGGGCTGAGCACCCCGGCGATGAAGTCCCACCTGCACCGGGCCAGGACCGCGCTCCGGCTCGGCCTGGGTGGCGGGGCCGTCCCGCCCTCGTCCTCCGACCGGATCTGACCTTCCCGACCACCCCGCTCCGAAAAGGAACCCCACCGTGCTCGAAGCCGGATCACCCGCACCGCACCTGGCCCTGGAAGACACCGCGGGGCAGGCCGTCAGCCTGTCCGACTACCGGGGACGGCACGCGGTGCTGCTCTTCTTCGTGCGATCGACGTCGTGCCCGGTCTGCAACCTGCACGTCCGCGACCTCGTCGACCGCGCCGACGAGCTGGCCGCCGACGACGTCCGCGTCCTCATCGCGGTGCCGGAGGACCGCGAGGCGGCGGCCGCGTGGAAGGCGAAGCGCCGGATCCCGTTCCCCGTCCTCACCGGCCGCCGCGAGAGCCCGCACGAGGTCGTCGGCCTGGGCCGGAAGGTCTTCGGGTCGCTGCAGCAGTCCGGCAGCGTCCTCGTCGACCGCCAGGGCGTCGTCCGCCACGCCCACGGCGCCACGCTGCCCACGAACAGCTACGACAAGAAGGGGATCGCGGCGGCCGTCGCGTCGCTGCGCGCCCCGGCCTGAGCGGTCAGCTGCTCTCCAGGGCGGGGACCGGCTCCTCGACGCGGCCGGTCCCGCGCAGCGCGATCATGCCGACCACCGCGAACACCACGACGACCGACGCGCCGACGACGGCGACGGTGTGCAGCCCGGACGTGAAGGCGTCCCGCGCGGTGGCGAGCACGGCGTCGGCCGCCGGCTCGGGCAGGGCGCCCGCCGCCCGCAGCGCGCCGGCCATGCTGTCGGTCGCCAGGGCGGCGGCCTCGGCGGGCACCTGCTCGGGCACGGCGACCTGGTCGCGGTAGACGGCCGTGCCGACGCTGCCGAACACCGCGATCCCCATGGCGATGCCGAACTCGCCGCTGGTCTCCGACATCGCCGACGCGGCCCCGGCCTTCCGGGGTGGCACCGAGCCGACCACCATCTCGGTGCACAGCACGCCCTGCGGCCCCATCCCGAAGCTCGCGATCGACATGCCCGCCACCACGAACGCCACCCCGCCCGCGCCGGTGGCCTGCGTGAACAGCACGATCCCGCCCGCCGCGACCAGCATCCCGAAACCGAGCACGAACTCCGGCCGGAACCGCCGCGCCAGCCGCGGCGCGATCAGCGACCCGACCACCACCGCGCCCGCCTGCGGCACCAGCCAGAGCCCGGCCTGCACCGCGGTCAGCCCGGCGACCATCTGCAGGTACTGGCTGACCAGCAGGAAGACCCCGCCCATGGTGAGCGCGCCGACCAGCATGATGCTCACCGCCGCGGCGAACGCCCGCACCCGGAAGAGCCTCAGGTCCAGCACCGGGTCGGCCAGGCCGCGCTGCCGGCGGACGAACACCGCGCCGACCGCCACGCCGACGGCGAGCACGACCGCGTTGACCGGCGACACGCCGGCCTTGGCCGTCTCCTTGAGGGCGTAGACGACCGGCAGGATCGCGCCGAGCGACAGCACCACGCTCGGCAGGTCGAGCCGCCCGGCGGCGGTGTCGCGGTACTCCGGCAGCAGCTTCGGCGCGGCGGCCAGCAGCAGGACCATCACCGGCACGGCCATCAGGAACACCGAGCCCCACCAGAAGTGCTCCAGCAGCACGCCGCCGACGACCGGCCCGATCACCATGCCGCCCATGAAGCAGCTCATCCACACCGCGATCGCGGTGCCCCGCTGACCCGGGTCCTGGAACATGTTGCTGATCAGCGCCAACGTGGACGGCATCAGCGTCGCGCCGGCGATCCCGAGCACGGCCCGCGCGCCGATCAGCAGCTCCGGGCTGGTGGTGAACGCCGCCACGATCGAGGCCACGCCGAACGCGGCGCCGCCCGCCATCAGCAGCTTCCGCCGACCGATCCGGTCACCCAGGGTGCCCATCGTGACCAGGAAACCGGCGATCATGAAGCCGTAGACGTCGATGATCCACAGCAGCTGGGTGCTGCTCGGGCGCAGGTCGGCGGCCAGGTGCGGGACCGCCAGGTGCAGCACGCTCATGTCCACCGACAGCAGCAGCGTCGGCAGCGCCAGCACCGCCAGCCCCGACCACTCGCGTCGTCCTGCCCTCATCGTCGTCTCCCCGGCTGTCGATCGTGTCCTGTCACCCTTGAGTCGAACGGCGGCGGCCCGGATCGACATCGCGGCGGAAAGTCGTCGGAGAAAACTCCGCGGACCGGCGGCGGGCTCAGCCCGCGAGGAAGCGCAGCAGTTCGTCGGTGACGAACCGCGGGTTCTCCTCGACCAGCCAGTGCCCGGCGTTCGGCACGTCGACCGCCCGCACGATGTCGGTCACGCGCGGGGCCACCGTGGCCCTGATCGCGTCGAGCTGCCCCTGAGCGGTCATGAGCAGGGTCGGCGCCCGCACCGGCGCGGCGGCCACCGCGTCGCGGACGTCCTGGTCGAGGGCGCGGTAGAGGTCGAAGCCACCGGAGAGGGCCTGCGGCCGGCTGTAGGTCCGCGCGTACTCGGCGACCTCGGCGTCGGTGAACGGCGACCGGTCCGACGTGCCGCCGAACGCCGTTCCGCCGAAGGCGACCTGGGGGTAGAACAGCGCCAGGTACTCGCGGACGTCGTCGCCGACCACGGCCTCGGGCACCCGCGGCTGGGCGTGCAGGGCGATGTGCCAGCTCAGCGAGCGGTACGCGGCCGCGTCGATCGCGGGGCCGGGCAGCGGCAGGTCGAGGTAGCCGAGCCGCGCGGTGTCGGCGGGGAACTGCGCGGCGTACTGGAACGCCACCGCCGCGCCGAGGTCGTGCCCGACGACGCTCGCGTCCCGCACCCCGAGCCGGTCGGCGACCAGGGCGTGCGCGTACCGCGCGAGGGTGGCCTTGTCGTAGCCGGTCGGTGCGCCGGTGCTGTCGCCCAGGCCGGGCAGGTCGATCGCGTAGACGGTGTGGTGCTCGGCGAGCGCGGGCATGATCGGCCACCAGCCGAACCAGGTCTGCGGCCAGCCGTGCAGCAGCACCACGGGCGTGCCGCGGCCGCCGGTCACGTAGTGCATCCGTACGCCGTCGACGTCGGCGAACTCGTGCCGGAAGGTGTCGGTGAACCGCGCGTCGGCGTGGGTGGCCCGCGCGTGCGCGGGAACCTCGGGGGCGGGCGGTGCGGAACAGGCGGTGGCGGCGGCGACCAGGAGGGCCAGCGCGACGGTCACCGGTTTGGGCAGGCGGCGGGATGGTCGTGGTGCGGGGTTCATGTGTTCCTGTCCTCGGACGACGGCGTTCACCGGCCCGGTCCCCCGCGCTGTCGCGGACGAGCGGCGCGTGATCGTGCCGGTGGTGCGGCCAGTGTCGTCAGCGAGATCCCGGACGGGCACGAAATCTTGCCGTTCCGGCAAGTCGGGGAGAAGGTTTTCCTTTGACAGTCCTGAGAGGGTGGATTTTCGTGGGACAACACGACAACGACGTGAATGCGATCCGCGACCTGGCCGGGCTGGCCACCCCGATGGCGCTGCGGGTCGCGGTGACCCTCGGGTTGCCGGACCGGTTGCTCGGCGACGGTTCCCCGGCCGGCGGACTCGCGGTCGAGCTCGACGTCGACCCGGTCGCCCTCGAACTCCTGCTCGCCCACCTCGCGACCCTCGGGGTGGTCGAACGCACCCCCACCGGCTACCGGACGACGGCGTACGGCGCGAACCTGCGCGCCGACGCCGGCAACGGCCTCGCCGACCTCCTGAACCTGGACAGCGCGGGAGGGCGGGCCGAACTGGCGTTCGTCGAGCTCGCGCACAGCGTCCGCACCGGCCGGGCGGCCTACCCGCGCCGGTACGGGCAGGACTTCTACCGCGACCTGGACGAGCACCCGCACCTGCGCGCGACGTTCGACCGCCAGATGACGCACCGGTTCCGCGCCCAGATCCCCCGCATCGTCGCCGGTGTCGACTGGTCCCGGTTCGCCACCGTGGTGGACGTCGGCGGCGGCGAGGGCGGCCTGCTCGCCGCGATCCTCCTCGCCCACCCCGGGATGCGCGGCCACCTGGTCGACCTCGCGCCGACCGCCGCGCGGGCCCGCCGCACGTTCGACGCCCACGGTCTCGACGCGCGGGCCGAGGTGGCGGCCGGCAGCTTCTTCGACCCGCTCCCGGCAGGCGCGGACGCCTACGTGCTCTTCGACGTCCTGCACAACTGGGACGACGAGCACGCCGACCGGATCCTGGGCCGGTGCGTCGAGGCCGCCCGCCCCGGCGGACGCGTGCTGGTCGTCGAAGGGATCGGCGGGCTGCGGGCGAGCAGCGCGAGCGACCTGGACATGCTGGTGATCTTCGGCGGGCGCGAGCGGCGGCTCGACGAGTTCCGCGCGCTCGGCTCGGCGCACGGCCTGGTCCTCGACACCGTGACCGACCTGACCGATCACCGGTGCCTGCTCGAATTCCGGCTCGAAGCCCCGTCAGTGTGAATTCACGCTGTGCTGTTAACAGTTCGTGATCGTCCCGGTACCGTCCGAACAGGGGGTGGGCGGCAAGGGGGCGACATGGGTGTTCCTCGGCGTGATCGATTCGGGCCACGGGTCGTGCACAACGGATTCGGCGGGCAGGCGGACACCGTCGTCCAAGCCGGTGTGATCAACGGCGACCTGATCACCCACCGGGCGCGGCCCGTCCTGGACGACGCCGCAGACCTCCTGGCGGCCGTGGTGCGCCGGCAGTGGGAAGCCGAAGCAGCGGTCCGCTCGCTGCGCCGACCGGAGCCGTTGCGCCTGCGCTGGGCGCCCACCCGCAGGCAGGTCGCCTACCCGGACGCGCCGGCGACCGCCGGCGGCGACCTGGACGACCTGGCCCGGCTGTTCACCGCGCTCCCCGACCGGCAGCTGGTGGTCCTCGGCGCGCCGGGCGCGGGCAAGTCCGCGACCACGCTGCTGCTCGCCCTGGACCTGCTCGAACGCCGCGCGCCCGGCGAGCCCGTGCCGGTGCTGCTGTCCCCCTCCTCGTGGAACCCGCACAACGAGCACCTCGAGGACTGGATCATCCGGCGGCTGGAGACCGACTACCCGGCGTTGCGCGACCGCGGCGCCTACGGGCGTCACGCGGCCCGCCGCCTGGTGGTCGAGCAGCGCCTGCTGCCCCTGCTCGACGGGCTGGACGAGCTGCCGCCGGACCTGCTCGCGCCGGCGCTGGAGGGCGTGCGCCACGCGTTCGGCCCCGGCCGGCCGCTGGTCCTGACCTGCCGCGGTGACGAGTACGAGGCCGCGGTGCGCACCGGCGGCGTGGGGCTGCCCGCCGCGACGGTGGTCGAGCTCGAACCGGTCGCCACCGACGACGCGATCGAGTTCTTCTCCGCCTCGTTGCCGCAGGTCGTCCGCCGCTGGACCCCGGTGCTCGACCACCTGCGCGCGAACCGGGACCCGGTGCTCGCGCGGTCGCTGTCCACGCCGTTGACGATCAACCTCGCGCGCGCCGTCTACGGCCGCCCCGACCGCGACCCCGCGGAGCTGGTCGACCGGCGGCGGTTCGCCGACCACACCGCCCTGGAACGGCACCTGCTCGACTCGCTGGTGACCGCCGTCTACGGCGACCCGCCGACACCGCCGCCGAAGCTCGCGCCCCTGCCGTCGCCCACCGCGCACTACCCCGCCGACCGGGCGCGCCGCTGGCTCGGCTTCCTGGCCCGCCACGCCGCCGCGAACGCGGCCGGCGACATCGCCTGGTGGCGCCTGCCCCGGCCGCGCCTCGTGCTGGCGGCCGTCGTCACCGGCGCGCTGTTCCGGGCGACGACCGGCGAGACCTCCCCCGTCGCGGTCGGCTTCGCGCTGGGCGTCTCGTTCACCTGGCTGATCGGCACGGTGCGGCGGCGGGCGCCGTGGCGTCACCTGCTCCTCGCACCCGTGGTGCTCGGCGCGGCGGTCTTCTTCATCAACTACAAGCACCCCAGCTCCCCCGGCACGACCGCGACGGCCGGGGTGGGGCTCGCGCTCCTGGTCGCCGTCGCCCTGTCGGTGGACCGCCCACCGCACCGGACGGGCCTGCGCCTGCACGGGCGTGGCAAGGCCGTCGCGTCCAGGATGGCGCTCGGCCTGGTGGTCACGACCGCCGCCATGCTCCCGGCGGCGGCCGTGTACGGGGTCCGCGACGTCCGCGACCTGTGGACGGGGCCCCTCGCGCTCGGCGTGATGACGGCCGTGGCCCTGGGCCTCGGCGCCTGGCTGACCGCCCCGCCGGACCGGTTCAGCGTGCCCCGACCGGGCAGGTCCCTGCGGGGTGACGTCGCGTCGACCGCCGTGTGGCTGCTCGCCTGGGCCGTGGCGTTCCAGCTGCCCCTGGTGTTCGCCGTCGTCGTGCTGGGCAAGTCCGTCGGCGCCCCGGTGGTGGCCGTGGCGTTGAGCTTCGGCCTCGGCACCGGGCTCGGCTGCGTGGTCAACAACGCCTCGGTGCTGTACGCGGCCTCGCTGGCCTGGTGGGCGTTGCGCGGGCGGTTGCCGTGGCGGTTGATGCGGTTCCTCGACGACACGCACCGACGTGGCGTGCTGCGGCAGACCGGCGCCGTCTACCAGTTCCGGCACGCCCGCCTGCGGCACCACCTGGCCGCGTCCGACTGAGGCCCGGTCAGTCCTCCTCGGCCTTCACCACCTTGCCGATCGCGGTGGCGGCCAGGGTGGTCGCGCCGGCCTCCACGTTCGCCCCTTCGGTCTGGTTGGAGTACGCGACGGAGTAGACGACGTTGCGGTAGCGGACGACGATCTCCGCCGACCACTTGACCTTCTCCTGGGCCACGAGCTCGGCCTCGTCGGCGCCTTCCACGTGCACCGCGACGCCGTTGCGGACCCGGTCCTCCATGTGCTCCTTCGCCTTGTCCACGCCGGACAGCTGGTGGTTGGCGTGGTAGACGTAGCTGGTCACGATCACGAAGGCGCCGCGGACGTTGTCCTTGGCGAGCCTGCCCTGGTTGTTCCAGCCGCACTGACCCTGGTCGTGCTCCGGCCCCGCGCCCGGGTTGACGCCGCCCGCGCTGTAGTCCATGCGGCCGGGGATGTGCGGGGCCACCTCCGCCTCGTCGAGCATCGCGCAGCCGATCGGGGCCTTCTCCAGGTCCTCGGACGTGTCCACGACCGGCTTCGCCTCGGTGTCGCCGTCGAGCCGGACGTACACGAAGTACCCGCCGACGCCCAGGCCCAGCACGAGGAGGATGACCAGCACCGCGATCAGCGGCCCCTTCCCGCCGCGCCGCGCCGGCGGTCCGCCCGGCATCCCCGGCCCGCCCGGTCCCCCCGGCCAACCAGGCATCCCCGGCCCGCCCGGTCCCCCCGGCATTCCCGGCCCGCCAGGCATCCCCGGCCCGCCAGGTCCCCCGGGCCCCCACTGCCCGCCCGGCATCCCGGGTCCCCCCGGCATCCCCGGTCCCCACTGCGGCGGAGGCGGTCCGGGTTGCGGGAACTGCCCCTGCTGCGGCGCCTGCGGGTGGTGGCCGGCCGGAGGGAATTGCCGTGGCGCACCGGGGTGCGTCATCCGACCTCCCCGACCGAGGCCGTCGTGTATCCCATCTGCAATACCACCCGCGTTTTCCCGGCGAAATGTTCCCGGTAGCGCAGCGGCCCGACCGCGGACCGCGCCTACCCCACAGAAGGCGCGGTGCGCAGGCGAAGATCCGCCGGCGACCTCCGGGTCACGACCGTACGCGGGCGCCGGACCCCGCGGTGTCGGGTGAACGCCCTACAACGGGTTAACGGTTCGGTTGAGCTCCGCAAGCGTCACCAGCCCGTCGTCGAGCGCCCGGCTCACCAGTTCGCTCTTGGTGCGGGCCGCCCGCCCGACGTTCGCGTACTTCACCCGCACGCGCGCGATGTGCGTGTCGACCGTCTTCACGGTGATGTTGAGCTTGGCGGCGACGAGGTCCTTGGACGACGAGGTGAACCACGCCCGCAGCACCTCGACCTCGCGCGGTGACAGGCGTGGCCGGTCCGGGGCGTCGTCGGCGACGAGCGCGCCCGACAACGACGGCGCGGTGTACGGGAGGCCGTTCGCGGTGGCCCTGATCGCCGGGATCAGGTGGTCCAGCCCTTCCCGCTTGGTCAAGTACGCCAACGCGCCGAGGTCGACGCACTTGAGCGCGGTGGCGGTGTCCGCGTGCTGCGAGTAGACGACGACCCGGCGGCCGTTGTCCACCAGCCTGCGCAGCTCGGCGAAGTCCGGCCGGCCCGGCACCAGCTCCAGGTCGAAGATCACCACGTCGGCGTCGGCGCCCGGACCGGTCCACACCTCGGCGAGCCGGGTGCCCGCGTCGACCAGGCGGATCGGCGGGACGGCCTGCTCGCACCAGTACCGCACGCCCGCGGTGATGGCCGCGTGGTCGTCCACGATCACCGCCGTGATCACGCCGTCGGCTGCCACGTCGCCTCCACCCACACCGTCGCACCGTTGCCGAGCACCTCGACCCGCACGTCGGACGTCGCCGGGCTCGCCGGCGCGACCTCGCCGCTGTCCGCGACCACGTTTACCGACACCAACCCCTGGTCGCCGACCACCGTGACGCGGGCCCACGAGCCGGCCGTGGCGAGCGCGGTGAGCGCGGCGTCGGTCAGGTCGCGCCGGACCGCGACGGGCGGTGTCGGCCAGTGGCCGCGCGCTTCCAGCTCCACCACGACGCCCTTGCGGTCGGCCACGTCCGCGCAGTGCCGCAGCTCGTGCAGCAACGGGTTCGTCACCACGTCCGACTCCGCGCCGAGCCGCCGCATCCGGGCGGCCTCGATCGCCCCGCGCCGCTGGACCGCGGGGTCCTCGGGGTCCAGCGAGCCGTCGGCGAGGCCCTCCAGCAGCGGGATCGCGCCGGCGGACAGCTCGGCGAACCGCTGCTGCCTGCGCCGGTGGGACTCCGCCGCGACGGCCTCCGCGGTGCGCACCCGTTCGACCTCGGCGGCGGCGGTCTCGGCGTCCGCGGCGATCCGGTGCAGCACGGCGGCCACCACCGCCAGGCACAGCGGGAAACCGATCACGGTGACCGAGCCCGTGGCGAGCCGCGCCAGGTCGCCCTTGTCCACGTCGGAGAACAGGAGCATGTTCGACAGGGCGATCAGCTCGTGGGCCGCCAGGAACGCCACGACCGTCCGGAGCGGACGGTCCAGCAGCACGACCAGGCCGACCCAGTTGGCCGCGCCGAACGCCCAGTCGACGGCGCTCGCGGTGCGCTCCTCGGGCAGCGTCACGGCGGCCAGCGCGGACGCGGCCAGCACCACGGCGACGGCGAGCGGGCGCAGCCTGCCCCACGGCCGTCGCCGGGCGAGCAGCACCGCTTCGCCCGCGAGCACCGCGGCCAGTGCGGCGAACGCGGCCAGCTGCACGAGCGGCAGGTCGTGGGATTCCCAGCGGCGCAACAGATTCGCCAGGCCGAGCACGCCGACCACGACGGCGGTCACGAGCAGGGTCGCGACCCGCAAGCCGAACAGGAGCCGGGCCCGCGTGCGCCCGCCGACGGGGTCACTCACCACTATCACGCCACTCCAACCGGACGACGGTACCCGCGCCGACCGTGGACAGGACGGTGGCCGTGCCGCCGATGCGGTTCAGCCTGCCGTGCACGGACTCCCGCAACCCGCGCCGGGTCACCGGGACCGCGTCGGGCGCGAAACCCCTGCCGCCGTCGGCGATGTCGAGGCGCAACCGCCGTCGGTCGCCGCCGAGCCGGATGGAGGCCTGCGAGGTGCCCGAGTGCCGGCGGACGTTGTTGAGCGCCTCACGGGTCGCGTCGGCGAACACCGTCGCCACGTCGGCGGGCAGCGGCAGCCGGGCGGGCGCGTCGAAGTCGACGTCCAGGTGCACGGCCTCGACCTCGACGGCCAGCAACCGCACCAGGTCGGTGTGCCGGGAGGTGTCGGCGCGGCCGGAGCGCAGCCGGTCCAGGTCGCGGCGGGCCTGCGGCGCCAGCCAGGCGCTGTCCCGGCGCACCTGCCCGCTGCCGACCATCAGCAGCGTCGCGGCGGCGGTGTCGTGCAGCGCCGCCGCGAACTCCCGTTCTTCCGCTCGCACGGCCGCCGCCACCGACGAGTCGCGCCGCGCGCGGGCGGCGTCGGCGGCCACCCGGTCGGCTTGTTCGGCGGCGCGGCGGACCAGTTGCCACGCGGCCCGGGACAGCCCGGCCGCCACCAGCGTCCACACCTGCGAGATCAGCAGGTCGTTGTCCGCCGACCCGGCCGCGGTGACCGCGACCGCCAGCCCTCCGCCGGTCGCCAGCGCCGCGACGGCTCCCGCGCGCGGCGACGTGTGCCACTGGTAGGTCACGCAGGCGAACGCGACGAGGAGCCTGATCCACCCGACGTTGGTGCGCTCGACGGCGTCGGTCGCGAAGATGCTCAGGCACACGCCGAGCAGCACCACCACGTCCACCGCGACCGGCAGGCCACCGTCGGTCCTTTGTAGCCACCAGGCGTACCCGCAGGTCCACACCACGGCGACGCCTACGGCCGACGCGGTGGCCGGCAGGTGTTCCGGTGTCACCCGGAGCATCGCGATCGCGCCGATGGGCAGCACCGTCGCCAGCCGCACCACCGCCGCGTGCCGACGACCGAACCGGCGCAGCAGGAGTTCGGCCTGCCCTGCCATGCCCCGCACCTCGCCTCGCACTCGCCCCCGGTACTCGTGCCGGGGCGACGTTACCGGCACCCGGGTCCGAATCGGACACCCAGGTAAGGGCTTTCGGCCCGCTGAACGGCGACCGGGCGTCCCACTCCGGACCCCGTGCACCCCATGTGGCAGACGGCGGCCCGACCTTCCGCCACCCGGCCGCGTCGTCCGCCGCCGATCGGCGGCGTCCGCGCCGACCTACCGCTCCCCGGCCGTCACCGGGCCCGGTCGTCGGAAGTCGGCCAGTCGAGCAGCTTCGCGCCGAGCACCGCGACCTGGAGCGACAGCGCCTGGGTCGGGTCGTCCACGGTGTACCCGGTGAGCTCCGCGACGCGCTGGAGGCGGTACGTCACCGTGCGGACGCCGAGGTGCAGCTCGCGCGCGCAGGCAGCCGTCACCTGGCCGTTGGCGAAGTAGGACGACAGCGTGTCCAGCAGCGGCCCGGCCCCGCCCCGCGCGCCGCGCAGGGGTTGCAGGACGACCGACACGAGGTCGGCCAACGCGGCGCTGTCGCGCAGCAGCACCTGGTAGACCAGCAGGTCGGCGGCCTTGTGCACGTGTCCGGGCAGGTCCAGCCGTTCGGCGATGTCCAGGGCGTGGGTCGCCTGCTCGAACGAGCGGAGCACGCCGCCGGGACCGGAGTGGGCGCGGCCGAGGCCGACCCGCCAGGCGGCGTCCGGTCCCAGGACCTCGCCCACCTGGCGCACGAACTCGCCCGGCACGTCGGGCATCGTGCCGGGCGCGACGCAGACCAGCAGGCCCTCCTTGGTGGTGACCAGCACGCCGCGGGAATCCAGCCGCAGTCCGAGCGACGTCTCCACGGCGCGGGCCACCTCGCCGCCGTCGACCACCGGGCGCGCCGAGCGGACCGCCGCCACGACGTTGCTGCCGGCCAGCCGGAGCCCGAACCGCTCCGCCCGTTCCGCGAGCTGCCCGAGGTTGCGCCCGTCGAGCAGGTCGTCGACGAACTCCCGGCGGAACGACTCCTCCTGGCGCACCGACCAGCGCTGCGCTTCCTCGTAGCCCTCCGCGATCGCCGTGGCGGCCGCGTCGGCGGCCTTGAACACCGCCTCGCCCGCCGCGCGGACGGCGTCGGCGTCGGTCGCCCGCCGCACACCGGACAACGACCGCCACGCCAGCCAGGTGGCGCTCAGGTGCAGGTCGATCACCCCGTGCAGGGTCACGCCGCGCTCCGCCGCCCGGGCGCCGACGTCGCGGCGGACCTGGAGCTGGTCGGGCCGCAGCTGCCGCCTGGTCGCGCTGACCTCGTCCAGTTCCTCCAGGTACCCCTTGAGGAGGTCGGCGGGCACGCCGTGCGCGTCACGGCTGGCCCTCTCCGCCACCCCGGCCAACGGGTCGCCCCCGTGCTCGGGCGTGGGTGCCGCCCGCCTGGTTCGTGCCATGCGGAGGAGTCTGACAACCGCGGTCGACCTGGGGACGGCACGGGTGGACCTCGCGTTCGACTTGCGATCCGGCGCACGCGCCCACGACGTGCGGCAGGATCGTCACCAGCGAGCAGCTCCTGCACCGCGTCCGGGGCCACTACTACTTCGGCGACACCCGGCTGCTCGACGTCCACGTCCGCCGACCGCGCCGCAGGGTGGAGACCGACCCCGCCCTCGTCCTCACCGTCCGCGGCGCCGGCTACCGCCTCGGCCCCGACACCCGAGGTGACCATTCGTCAGCTACTCGTCAGGTCATCCACCAGCCGGTTCCCGCAGGATGGGCGACGAACCCCGAGACGGAACAGGAGCAGCCCGTGGTCGACGACCCCCACCAGCCGGACCAGCTCTGCCGCGTCACCACCGTCACGCTGGCCGCGCACTTCGGCGGCCGGGTGTCCCGCGAGGTCGTGGCCCGGACCGTCACCGACGCGCGGCTCGACCTGGAGGGCCGGATCCAGCCGGAGGCGCTCGCCGAGATGCTGCACCGCCTGGCCCAGTACCGGATCGACGCCATGATCTCGACCCGCACCTGACCCCGGCCGCGCGGTTCGAGCGATGACCTTCGCGTGCCGGGCGGTCCGCGTGACCTGGGCCTGCGCCGACCGCGGCGCACGTCGGCGCAGGTGAGCGGTTGTGGTTGTCCGGGTGGGGTCGTATCGTGGGTGGAGTCCAGCCGCCACCACGCGTAACGCGGAGCGACGATTCGGGTTGAGCAGAAGCTCGGTTGTTGGTTCTGGTACCAACCGAGGAGTGCCCCGTGACCGATACCCGCGCCGAGATCATCCCGGTGACGACCACCCGCAGAGCCGATCACGACGGCATCGCCGTGGTCGCGATCGTCGGTGAGATCGACATGGCCTGCGAACAGCCGGTTCGCGCGGCCATCACCGACGAGCTGAACAGCCGGCCCACCGGCCTCGTCCTCGACCTCGCCGAGGTCGACTTCTTCGGCTCCGCGGGCATCCAACTGGTCGTGGACGCGGTCGTGCGCGCCCAACGCCTGCGCGTGCCGCTCGTGCTGGCGACCGACCGGCGCACCGTACTGCGCCCGTTGGAGATCACCCTCGTGAGCCAGACGGTCGACATCCACCCCACCCTGGCCGACGCGCTCGCGGCGCTGCGGGCCGACGTGCCGACGGCGAGACCGGCGGCGCACCGGTAGTCCCCGTTCGGGCTGGTGCGGGCGCGGCCCGTGCCGGTCACCGGATCAGGTCACCGGCCGACACCCGACTGCCCACCGGCGCCCGGCCGGGAATCGCGACCACGTCCACCTGACGCCGGCCCACGGCCGACCACTGGGCAGCCCACAGCTCGACAGAGCAGGAGTTCACCCGATCGGTGCGCCGGCAGGCGCTACCGTCCGGATGACATGAACGCACCCACCGGCACCGCGCCCGGCAGACGACCCGGCGCGCTGATCCGCGCCGACCCGCTCCCGCGCCGGTTCCGCCCGGAGCACGCCGAGGCCGCGTACCGCGTGTTCTACCAAGGCGTCGGGCACGACGGCCGGGGCCGCCTCCTCACCGGGTCGGTGTTCGTCCCCGAGGGCGCGCCTCCCCCCGGCGGCTGGCCCGTGGTCAGCTACGCGCACGGCACCACCGGCCTGTCCGACCGCACCGCGCCGTCGCGCACCGGCCTGCTCCGGCTGGAACGCGCGCACATCGCCGCCTGGCTCGCGGCCGGCTACGCGGTCACCGCGACCGACTACGAAGGCCTCGCCACACCCGGCCCGCACCCGTACCTCAACGGCGAGGCGGTGGCCGACGACGTGATCGACATCGTCCGCGCCGCCCGGCGGCTCGACCACCCGCTCGCCCGCCGCTGGCTCGTCGCGGGCTTCTCGCAGGGCGGGCACGCCGCGCTGTTCACCGCCCTGGTCGCGACGCGGTACGCGCCGGAGCTGGACTTCCTCGGCACGGTCGCGCTCGCGCCACCCGTGCACCTGGTCCGCGTCATCGCCACCCGCACCAGCGACGCGGCCGGGCCCGTGTGCGCGTTCGTGCCGATCGTGCTGGCCGGCCTGCGCGCCCGCCACCCCGGCTTCGCCGACGACTTCCTCACCGACCGCGGCATCACGCTGGTCGACCTGGCCGAACGCGTGTCCCTGGTCGAGATGCTCCGCGCCACCAGGGCGATCACCAACCACGAGACCGGCATGACCGACCTGACCCGCCACGTCGACGTGGCCAGGGTGCTCGACGAGTGCCGCGTCCCGGTGACCCGGCTGGACCGCCCGGTCTTCCTCGCCGCGGCCGGGCTCGACGAGATCGTGCCGCCCGCCGTGGTCCACGACTTCGCCGAGGACATCACCACCGCCGGCAGCACTGTCCACCTGGCCACGTACGCGGAGGCCGACCACGGCGCGATCCTCACCGCCGCCCACCCCGACGCGACGGACTGGGCGGCCGCGGTCACCGGCCACAGCAGGGCCCCGGTCGCGCCGCCCGTCCGCTTCGACCTGCTGGACGCGACCGGCGACGGCTACCTGCGCCGCGACGACTACGAGGTCTTCGCGCTGCGCCTGGTCCAGTCGTTCGGCCACCCGCCCCGCTCGGCCGCCGCGATGGCCGTCCGGTTCGGCTACCGGGGCCTGTGGCGCGCGCTGGCCGCCGAGTCCGACACCGACGACGACGGCCGGGTGAGCAAGGCCGAGTTCCTCGCCTGGGCGGGCCGCGCCGCGCACACCGCGTTCGACCGGACCCTCCGCCCGCTCGCGGCGGCCGTGCTGGCGCTGGTCGACGCGAACGGCTCGGGCGTGGTGGAGCGCGACGAGTTCCTGACCCTGATGACCCGGTGCGGCCTGCCCGACCCCGCCGCCGGGTCCCTGTTCGACCGCCTCGACGCCGACCACCGCGGCACCATCGAGACGGCCGAGATCATCCGCGCCACCCGGGAGTTCTGCCTGGACCCGGCGCCGGACAAGCCCGGTCAGTGGCTGTTCGGGCGGTTCTGAGGCCCCGGCGTCACGTCTGCGGCCACATCGAGTAGACGAGGTCGTCCTCGCCCGCGCACACGACCTGCGGCAGCGCAGGCTCCGGGACCTGGTTGCACGTCATCGAGCCGATCACCAGCGGCGCGAGTCCCGGCGTCGGGTCGCGGCGCTGGGCGTAGTAGTCGAACAGCACCGCGGCGGCCTGGTCGCACGTCAGCCGGCCCGACGGTGTCTCCACGACGACGGCCAGCATGGGCTTGCCCAGCGCGCCGGGGAACGGGTCGTCGCAGTACTGGGCGGGCGCGCCCTCGTCGATCGTCGGCAGCGACGCGGGACTGGGCTCGGCGGTCGGTTCGGTGGTCGGCTCCGGTGTCGACGCGGTGGTCGAGCCCGCCCCGACCGTCGTGGTCACCGCCCCGGCGCCGGCGCCGGTCACGCTGGTCGAGCACCCCGTGACCAGCGCGAGGAGCGCGACGAGGACCACCCCCGACCGCGTGGCCCGGTTCGCGCCCGGCACGTCGTGGGTTCTGGCGTTCGATCGGCCGGCAGGCGGCAGCGTTGTCACGGTCACTGGGACGTGCCGAGGAGGCCGGCGGTTGCGGTCGACCCGACGCGACCACGGTGCGTTTCGCGCAGTCCACCGGACGCTCGGGCCGGTTCCTGGTGTGATCCACCTCCACGTCACAGCGCGGTAACGGTTGGGTGGGGCGGACGCGGAGGTTTCGGTGCGCCGGGTTTGCTGTGCGCCATGAACACGAAGGTCGCGTCCCTGCTGCTGGCGCTGGGTTTGAGCGCCTCCCTGGTCGGCTGCTCCAGCAACGAGGACAAGTTCGTCGACGAGCTGAAGGCCGCCGGCTTCACCTCGGTCGGCGAGCCGCGCAGCGAGTCCGAGAAGAAGTCCAAGAAGATCGGCAAGCGGACGGTCAAGTCGTCGCAGAAGACCATCGAGGTCACGGTGCGCGTCAAGGGCTGCGACCTGGAGTTCGCGAAGGTGTCCGGGCAGTCCGGCTACTGGCTGGACGAGCTGCACGTCAACGGGCAGGAGCCGGACTGGCCCGGCTACCCCGAGAACCTCAAGCAGCAGGACGTCGTGACCGCGTTCGCGGGCAACCAGCCCAAGCCCGACGGCTTCGAGGACTGCTACCGCCCCGACCAGCCCTAGCCCGCGGCACGCCGGGTCGACGGCCCCGTCCTCTCCCGGGCGAATTCCAGGGGTGATCGCAACACCGCTGCTAGGTGGTGGCGAGAAGGGTAGCGAAGCGCTCGGCTGGGGTGTCCCAGCCGAGCGTTTTGCGTGGGCGGCCGTTGAGCTCCGCCGCGACGGCGGTCAGGTGCTCGCGGTCGTGCGGTGAGAGTTCGGTCCCCTTGGGGAAGTACTGGCGCAGCAGACCGTTCGTGTTCTCGTTGCTGCCTCGCTGCCAGGGGGAACGCGGGTCGCGGAAGAACACCGGGACGTCGGTGGCCAGGGTGAACTCGTGGTGCAGGTGCATCTCCGAGCCCTGGTCCCAGGTCAGCGACCCACGCAGGTGGACGGGCAGGCCGCGCATGGTCTCGACCAGGGCGTCGCGGACCTTGTCCGGCGTGCGGCCGTGGGGCAGGTGGACCAGCAGTGTGTAGCGGGTGGCGCGTTCGACCAGGGTGCCGATCGCGGACTTGCTCTCCCCGCCGATGATCAGGTCGCCCTCCCAGTGGCCGGGAACGGCCCGGTCGGCGACCTCGGCGGGCCGCTCGCTGATCATCACCATGTTGGACGACATGCGGGGTTGTCGTGCGGCGGACTGTCGGTGGGGACGGCGCATCGCGCGCCCGGTGCGCAGCGCCCTGGTCAGCTCGCGGCGCAGTTCGCCGCGGCCCTGGACGTAGAGGGCCTGGTAGATCGTCTCGTGGGTCACGTGCATCTCCGGCCGGTCGGGGAAGTCCCGCCGCAACCGTCGCACGATCTGCTCCGGGCTCCATCTCCGATCCAGTCCGGCCTGGACGACCCGGCGCAGCTCGGGGGCTGTCGCGAGCTTGCCGGGTTTCGGGCGTCCGCGGCGTTTGTCGGCGCGGTCCTGCGCCACGTGCGGGCCGTGGTGACCGCCGGCGGAGTGGCTGTTGCGGCGCAGCTCGCGGCTGACCGTGGACGGCGCCCTGTCCAACTCGCGCGCGATGGTCCGGACGCCCGCCCCGCCGCGCACCAGGTCCGCGATCCGCAGGCGTTCGTCCTGGGACAGGAACCGACCGCGACCCCCGTCCGCCCGGTGCTGGACAACCAGCGCGGGCGGACGGGGACGGCGGTTCTTCCCGCCGAGTTCCGGCCGCCCGTTGCGCCACTCACGGCCGGTTCTCGGATGCACTCCGACACGGCGACATGCCTCGCCGTTGCCCAGCCCTTGATCCATGAGCGCAAAGTAGGCCTCACGTTCACGGGTGAGCTCCCTGCGCCCCTGCGCCGTCCTGTCGGCCCGGATCTGGAAGTCCATCGCGTCCCCGAACACTCGGGGTGTTGCGACGATCCCTAGAACTCAAGCCCGCGGAGGGCGGGGCTTTCGCATCCGGCACAAGGCTTTCCGGCGAACTCGCGAGTTGTCGACCGCACTACTGCGGCCAACTTGTCGCGCGCTCGTGGTGGTGTAGCGGTCGAACGTGCGTTGTTCACCCCGGAAAAGGGAGTGGTGGCACTGCCCGGAACACAGCGGACCGGATTCGACCCCGAACCCCACTGGCCGGCGCTGGCGGGCGAGGAGCGGCACGCCGCCTGCTTGGCCGCCGCGCGCGAAGGCGACCGCCGGGCGCTGGACGCGTTGATCGCGGACCTGACGCCGTTGGTGTGGCACGTGGCCCGGGGCAACGGGCTGGACCGCGCCACGGCGGAGGACGTCGTGCAGACGGTCTGGCTCACGCTGCTGCGCGACCTCGGCCGGCCGGCCGACCCGCGTGCGCTGGCCGGGTGGCTCGTCGTCACGACGCGCCGTGAGGCCCAACGGACCTGGACACCGGCACGCCGCGAAGCGGCGGCGAGCGACGACTCCGCGGAGCTGGTGAGCGAGCACGGCCTGCCCGAGGACGCCGCGCTGCTCGACGACCGGGACCGCCGGCTGTGGCGGGCGTTCGGCCGCCTGTCCCGGAGGTGCCAGGAACTCCTGCGGCTCACCGCGCTCGCCGGCCGGGCGGAGTACGGGGCGGTCGCCGGGGCGCTGTCCCCGCGGCGCGGGAGCGCCGGCCCGACCGGGAGCCGGTGCCTGGACGTGCTGCGCGCGCACCTCGACGCCGAGCCCGGGTGGCCCGGTCTGCCCTCCCCTGCACAGCCGCCGCACCCGCCCGGTGACCCGCGGGTGCGGTTGCGCTCGGACGCGCCGGTGGTCGCCGGAGCGCCGGCCGAGGTGGAGTTCGGCTACCCGGTGGTCCGGGACGCCATGACGACCTCCGGGCCCGACGCACCGCCCGTTCCCGGGGAGGTGCGCGTGCTGCTGCACGCCGAGGGCGCCACCGTCGAACCGCTGACCAGGGTGTTCCGGGTGCCCGACGACTTCGACGGCAGAACGGTGCGGTTCCGCGTGGTGCCCGTCGAGCAGGGCACGGTCGAGCTCGTGTTCCGGGTCTACCTCGGCGACGGCCACCTGCTCCAAGAGGTCCGCGCCGACCTGCCCGTCGGTGAGGCCTGACGCGCGAGCTGCAAAACGTCGGCGCAGTGATCGAACTACGGCCGCGGTGCGCTACCTGAATGGGTGACAGTTGCGGCCGTTTACGCACGATAACGGTGGGTTGCCTACCCAATGTGCGAAATTCCCTCTCGGTCGTTAGGCCGTTGTGCCACCATTACCCTGTTCGTGCGGTACGAGGGGTCCGCCGAACTTGACTCAGAGCAATCATGAGTCGCCAGGCACGACCAAGACAGATCCTCAGGGGAGGGAGATCGTTTTGTCGACGCCCATCGAGACCAAGACCGAGTTCGTGGACGAGAACGTCGAGACCGTGGAGGACGTCCAGCAGGGCGGGACCACGACTCCGGTCGAGCCGGGAACCACGCCGGACCAGCCAGAACAGCAGCCCGACCACACGCACCACCACCACACTCACGAGACCGACGAGTGCTCGGGTGGCGGGTGCGCGGACGCGCCGCCGGCGTAGTGACCCGTCAAGCGTGATGACGCCCGCCGATCGGGCATCCCGGTCGGCGGGCTTTATCACGCCGTGTTGTGTGATGTCATAGAAGTGTGCCTGTGACCGCTTCTCCCGATGAAGCCGCCGTCATCCGCGAAGCGCGCGAACTGCACCTCAGCGGCGTGGACGCGAACTGCGCCGGACGGCACCACGAGGCGGCGCGGTTGCTGCGACGCGGGCAGAGCCTGGCGGACACGATCGACCCGGTCGACCCGGTGGTCCGCTCCGACTGGCTCGCGACGCGGATCCGGTTGGCCTCGACCTTCGCGACCGTGATGGCCGAGACCTCGGGCCCGGCCGCGGGGCTGACCGGGCTCGCCGAGGCACGGCGGCTGATCGAGGACGTGGCCGATCCGGTCGTGAAGGCGGAACTGCGCGGCCGGGTGGAGCACAACCACGGCCTGCTGCTGCTGAACGCGGGGTTGATCGAGGACGCGATCACCGCCTTCGACTCCGCGCTCGAGCACAAGGAACGCCGCCTCGCCGCGGGCGGACCGGTGTCGTCGCTGGTCGACCTGGTCGTCAAGACGCTGCGCAGCCGGGGCACCGCGCACACCCGGCTCGGATCCGTGCGCCAGGCGCGGCTCGACCTCACCCGGGCCGTCGCGCTGGCCACCCGCCACGGGCTGCTGGACCGCGCCGCCGACGCGAACCACGCGCTCGGGCTGCTCGACCTGCGGGTCGGCGACGTGCCCGCGGCGCTGCGGCGCTACGAGATCATCGAGCGGTCCTACCGGCAGCAGGAGCTGGACGTGCCGGTGCTGCTCGGCCTGAACCGGGCGCAGGCGCTGATGTCCGCGGGCCTGGCCGACGAGGCGGGCGACCAGCTCGACGCCCTGCTGCCGGTGATGCGCGCCGAGCAGAGCGTCACGCGCGACCTGGCCGACGTCGAGCTGTACCGGGCCGTGGCCGCGTACATGACCGACGACCTCGACCTGGCGCGCGCCATGGCCTCGTCCGCGCGGCAGCGGATGCGGCGCTGGGGCTGCGAGACCTGCGTCGCGAACGCGACGCTGATCGGGCTGCGCGTGGACACCCGGCTGGCGTTGCGGTCCGGCCGCGTGTCCCGGTCGCTGCCCGGGCGGGCGGTGGCGTTCGCCGACTCCTTGCCCGTGCCGCGGCTGGCCGAGCAAGCCGCTCCCGCGCGGATGCTGGCCGTGCGGCTGGAGATCCGCCGCGGTGACGTGGGCGCGGCGGAGCGCATCCTCGACCGGGTGCCCCGGCCCGGGAAGCTCGCCCCGATCGACTACCGCATGCTGCGCCGGCTGTGCCGGGCCGAGCTGGCCCTCGCCCGCGGTCGGCGGGCCGCCGCGCTCGCCGAGATCCGGGCCGGCCTGACGGACCTCGACCACGTGCGCGACCGGATGGGCGGCCTCGACCTGCTGTCCGGGACCGCGCTGCACGGCCGGGAGCTGGCCGAGCTGGCCGTCCAGCTCGTGCTCGACGGCGGCAACGCCCGCCGGCTGTTCTCCTGGTTGGAGCGCACGCGCGCCCAGACCTACCGCTACGAGGCGCTGACCCGCGTCGACAACCCCGAGCTGGCCGAGCGGATCGCCGAGGTGCGCAGCCTCACCCAGTCGATCCACCAGGCCGAGCACGACGGCCACGCGACCGCCGCGCTGCGCGCCCGCCGGGCCGAACGCCTCCGCGAGGCCAACCGGCTCGGCTGGCACACCGGCGGGTGGGGCAAGCCGCGTCCCGTCGCCGGGGTGGCCGACGTGGTGGCGCGGCTCGGCGACCGGGCGCTGGTCAGCTTCGCGGCGTCCGAGGACGACCTGGTCGCGGTGGTCGTGGTCGGCTCCGACGTGCGGCTGGCCCGGCTCGGGTCGGCCGAGCGGGCGGCCGAGAGCGCCCGGATGCTCAACGCGGACCTCAACGCGCTGGCGCCCGACCACCTGCCGGAACCGTTGCTGCGGGTGATGTCGGTGTCGGCGCGCAAGCAGGCCGACCGGCTCGACGCGCAGCTGATCCAGCCGCTGGCGGAGCTGATCGGCGAGCGCGAGCTGGTGGTCGTGCCGACCGGCGCGCTGTACGCGGTGCCGTGGGGCGTGCTGCCGACGCTGCACGGGCGGCCGACCGTCGTGGCGCCGTCGGCCACCGCGTGGCTGGCCGCGGAGCGCGCCGAGAGCGGGCCCGTCGGGCGGACGGTGCTGGTGCGCGGCCCCGAGCTGCCCGCCGCCGTCGGTGAGATCGACAAGCTGGGCGCGCACTACGCCACCGCCGCGTTGATGTCGGGCCGGCAGGCGTCGGTCGCCACGGTGCTGGAGGCGTTGGACGGCGCGGGGATCGCGCACCTGGCCGCGCACGGCGTCCACGAGCCGGAGAACGCCCTGTTCTCCCGGCTGGAGCTGAGCGACGGCCCGCTCTACGCGCACGAGATGGCCGGACTCGCCCACCCGCCCCGGCAGGTCGTGCTGGCCGCGTGCGAGCTCGCGCTCAACCGGATCCGCCCTGGTGACGAGCCCCTGGGCTTCGCAAGCGCCCTGCTCGCCAGCGGCTCGCAGATGGTGGTCGCCCCGCTGAGCCGGGTCGGCGACCAGGCGTGCGCCGCCGCGATGGACGACTACCACCGCAGCCTGGCCGCCGGCGCCCGACCGGCCGTGGCGCTGGCGGACGCGATCGCGGTCGACCCGTTGCGGCGGCCGTTCGTCTGCCTCGGCAGCGGCTGAACCCGCTGCCGGGCTGTCGACGAGACCGGGGCGTCGCGGCGGTCGTGCACGCCGACGACGAGGTCGGTGCCAACCTCCAGGACCACCCGCCGGTGGCCTGGCCGCGCCGGACGCCGTGTTCTTCCCCCGTCCCGTGATGTTCGCCGACGCCCTGGGCGCGGCGCTGCGCCCCGACCTCACGCGCCGACCGGCGGGTACAGTCCTCTGTGGACGGACGGCACAGCCCAACAGCCGACGCGTGTCGGGGACGCCGCTACCGAGCGTCCACGAAGGCGCTCGATGAAGTCCTTTCGGGTGCCGTACTCCCAGCGCTGTGGCTCTATCGTGGGATTGTGGTCGGCCTTGGCATTCGCGTCCCGGCCCCGGGTATTCGCCTCGTGGGAATCGGCACCTCACGAGCAGGAGTGGGTTGATGACACGCTTGGGACACAGGGCACTCGTCACGCTGTGCGCGTTCGGCCTGGCGATCGGGGGCGGGGCGGCCGTGGCCGACACGCACGCACCCGCACCGAGGCTCGACGCGGCCGAATGCGGCGGATTCGCCAGTGCGTACAACCCCGATGTCAAGGCCGCGTTGATCGCCGCCGGTCTCAACCCGACTGAGGCGAAGGGTCCGGTCGGCGCCTATTGCACCGTGACGGGTCGCGCGGCACAGGTCGAGTACTCGTTGAAGCTCGAAGGCATCGAGGGAATTCTCTTCACGTGCGCGAAGGCGGAGAAGAAGACCGACGTGATCACGTTCTTCAACGACTGCAAGAGCTGATCCCGCGCATCACGTCCACTATGGAGGGTCACCTACCTCCCGACCACACCCCTTGTGGACCACCGATGCACGAGGCGACTCACGCCGACCGGGCCGGCGCGGGGCGCACCGGGATCTCCAGCACCGTGGCGGTCTCGCCGTCCGCGTCGACCAGGTGCTCCTCCACCGTCGGGCCGCCCACGGCCAGGTCGTGGCGGCGCAGCCAGTCGAACAGCTCCCGCCCGGCGCGGACGACGCCCGACGCCGGTGGGGCCACCGCGCGCACCACGGTCCGCTCGGGCAGCACCAGGGGCTCGCCGCCGCGTTCCGTCGCCACGGCCGCCGGGAAGCCGCTCGTCGGCTCGCGGTCGAGCCAGGTCAGCACCGTGGTCGAGCACCAGGCGGCGCCCAGCTCGGACGGGTGGCCGACCTCGATGCGCTCGACCCGCAGGCGACGTGCGGCCACCGTGGTCAGCTGCGGCAGGACGGCGGTCGGCACGGCGAGGCGGTCCTCGGCCGCGGCGACGGCGGCGGACAGGGCGGCGATGTCGCGGCGCAGTGCGTCCACCCGCTCGGTCAGCGCTCGGCGCAGGTCGGTGTCGGGCGCGTCGACCAGGTCGGCGATCTGCCGCAGCGGCAGCCCGAGGCGGCGCAGGCCGCGGACGCGTTCCAGCCGGGTCAGCTCCGCCACGCCGTACCAGCGGTAGCCGGTGGCGCGGTCCACGGCGGCCGGGCGCAGCAGCCCGATCCTGTCGTAGTGGCGCAGCGTGCGGTCGGAGACGCCGACCATCCGCGCCAACTGCCCGATGCGCCACATGACTTGACCTTGCCCCTGCGTCAGGTTCCTACGGTCGCCGGCCATGACCACAACTCACCGGCTCACCGGTGTCCTGCTGCTGACCGCCCTCACGGCCATGGTCGCCGGTGCGGCCGTCGTCGTGCCATCGGGGTTGACCCTGAACCCGGCCGAACCCGCCGCCGCGCTGGCCGCGATCCGCGACCGGACCGCGTTGCACCTGCTCGAACTGGGGCTCGACGTGATCGGCTGGACGGCCCTCGTCGCCGCCGCGCTCACGATGGCCGCCCGCCGGGTCGCGCCGCTGCCGGCCGGGCTGCTCGCGTGCGCGGGGCTGGCGGGCCTGCTGCACGACGCGGGCAACCTGGCGGTGACCCAGCTGGCCGCCGAGCCCGCGGCCGTCGAGGTGGCCAGGGCGGTGCTGCTCGTGGCCAAGTGGACCGTCAACCTGGCCGGTCTGCTGTGGGCGGCGGCCACCGCGGCCGCCGCGCTGTGCCTGCCCGTGACGGCTGGTCTGCGCCGTGCCGGGCTGGTCGCCGCGCTGTCCGGTCTCGGGTCCGTGCTGCTGCCCTGGACGACCGGGCTGGCCGGCCCGTCCGCGGCGTTGGAGCAGGTCGGTTACGCGCTCCACCTGCCCGTCGTGGTCTGGTACGGGGTGCTGGGGTGGCGGGAGCTCGGGACGCCGTGAGTCCCAGTGGCGGTGTCGGTCGGGCGTCGAGCGGGTAATGGTGGGTGACGGCGTCGCAGCCGGATCGGGGTGGAGGAGCGGTCGTGCACGGGGATGTCGATCAGCCGGTGACGGTCGAGGACGTGGGTGAGGACGGCGTGGTGGTCGCCGCCGTGCACGGCGACTTCGACGTCGACAGCTTCCGCGACGTGCGCGAGGCGTTGTTCACCTGCCTGAACGGCCGGGCGTCCGCGTTGGTGGTCGACCTGGGCGACGTGGGGTTCTTCGGGTCGATGGGCATCGCGGTGCTGGTGGAGGCACGGCAGCGCGCCGACGTGGTGGGCGCCGGGTTCGCCGTGGTGGCGGGCAGGCGCACGGTGGCGCGGCCGATCCGCATGACCGACACCGAGGACCTGCTGCGGCTGCACCGCACCCAGGACGAGGCGCTGGCCTCGGTGCGCGCCCGGACCGGGCACGAGGCGGACACCGGGTTCTCGTGGTGGTCGTCGTGACCTCGGCTCGCGCCGTCCCGGTTCACGCCTCGTCGAAGCCGATGACCAGCAGACGGTCGTCCCGCTCGACGACGGTCAGGAGGTAGTCCTCGGTGACCGGGTCGGCGTCGTCCCGGGGCGTGAGCTCGAGGGTGACGAGGACGGTGGAGGTGGACCCGTTGGCCGTGACCTCCGGCTCGCCGCTCACGGCGACCGCGCGGTAGGCGCTCCAGAACTGGTCGTCCTCCCACTCCGACGGCCGGTTCTCCGGGGCCCAGTTCTCCCGGGCCGTGGCGGCGTCGTGCGGGAGGTTGGCGAAGTGGGCGTGCACGAACCGGGCGACCGTCGCGGCGTCCGGCGTGGTCTCGGTCGGCTCGGCGGCCTCCTCCGACGTGGTGTAGGGCTCCGAGGTGACGGGCGCGTCGGCGGTGGGCACGTCGGCCGGTGCGTCGGTGCCCGGTGCGTCGGTGTCGGAGGGCTCCGCCCGGGTGGTGGCCGGGTCGGACGTGGCCGGCGTGGCCGACTGCCCCGTGCTGTCGAGCAGCGACGTGATCAGCACGGTGGCCGCGACGGCGACCACCACGGCGGCCGCGAGCGCCGGCACGACCCACCTGCGGCGGCCGGGGTCCGACGCGGGCGGTGCGGTCATCGGACGTGCCGTCGCGGGCGGCCCGATCATGGGCTGCGCGATCATGGGCTGCGCGGTCATCGGCTGCGCGGTCGTCGAAGGTGCGCCGATCGCGGTCGGTGCGTACGCCGGTGGCATCGCCCTGGTGGGTGGCGCGGACACCGCCGGCACGGCACCGGGCGGTGTCGGAGCAGGCGGGGCCGGAGCAGGCCGTGTCGGAGTCGGCGGGGTCGGAGTCGGCGACGCGGCGCCGGTCAGGGCGGCCAGCTCGCGGCTCGCCCGCCCGGCGGTCGGCCGGGCGGCCGGGTCGTTGGCCAGCAACCTCGTCAGCACCGCGGTCAGCGGACCCGACCGCCTCGGCGGCACGACCCGCCCGCCGGCGATCCGGTGCAGCATCCCGAGGTCGTTGTCACCGCCGTCGAACGGCGGCCGGCCCTCCATTAGGGCGTAGAGGGTCGCCCCGAGGGAGAACACGTCGGCCGCCGGCGTCGGGTCCGCGCCGCGGGCCAGTTCCGGCGCGAGGTAGGCCAACGTGCCCGCGAGCATCCCGGTCCGGGTGACGGTGACGTCGCCGACCGCGCGGGAGATGCCGAAGTCGGTGATCTTGACCGTGCCGTCGGCGCCGATCAGGACGTTGCCCGGCTTGATGTCGCGGTGCACCACGCCGGCCCGGTGCGCGGCGGCCAGCGCGGAGGCGACGTGACCGCCGATCCGCGCCGCCTCGGTGGGCGGCAGCGCGCCGCGTTCGGCGAGGACCGCCGACAGGCTGCGCGAGGGCAGGTACTCCATCACCAGGCACGGCTTGCCGTCCTCGACGACCACGTCGAACACGCCGATCGCGTTCGGGTGCTGGAGCCGGGCGGCGATGCGGGCCTCGCGCATGGCCCGCCGGCACGCCTCGTCCACCTCGGCCGCGTCCAGGCCGGGCAGCAGGAGCTGCTTGATCGCGACGTCCCGGTGCAGCAGCTCGTCGTGCGCCCGCCAGACCACGCCCATCGCGCCGCTGCCGAGACGTTCCACCGGGGTGTAGCGGTTGCCGACCTTGTCCACGCCGGCAGAGGCTAATCGAGACGCCGCGCCGGCAACGCCACTTGCCGAACTTGCCGCCCACCGGACCGAAGGTCGACCGAAGTCCTCAGTGGTCTCCGGCACCGCCGGCAGGAAGAAGCCCGCCGGGCCCCTGCTCAACTACGCTCGAGGGGTCGGAGGGAGCCGGTCATGACGGACGAGGAGCTCGTGGTCGAGTTCGCCCTGACCCGACTGGACAACCCCGGGCTCGACCTGGAGGAGATCGCCGCGCTCGTGGTCCGCCGGGTCGGTCACGACCGCATGCTGGAGTTCGCCTCGCGGAACCTGGCCACGCGCGGCGAGCTGCGGGGCGCGGCGTTCCCGTCCGCGGTCGAGCACGTGCTCCGGGTCGTGCTGACGCTGCGCGGTCCCGCCGACTGAACGCCGAGGTCAGAGCGTCTTGGCGGGCGCGCGGTCGGCGTACTCGACCAGCAGGTCGGCCAGGTGGTCCTCGATCGGCATGGCGGGCGGCACGGGGCGGTCGGGGCGGCGGCCGGCGACCAGGTCCGAGACGAACACCGTGACCGCCTCCGGCGGCGGCAGCACCGGCGGGCCGAGGTAGGTCAACGGGAGCAGGTCCGCTCCCCGGCCGACCTCGATCCCGGCGCACCACCCGGTGTGCTCGTCCCACACCAGCGCCAGGTCCTTGTCCGGGTGCCGCGGCACCCGCTGGTCGAGGGCGATGTACGCCGTGGCGTCCGGCGCGCACTCGTACCAGCACGACTCCAGGTCCACGCCCAGCCTCCGGGCGATCAGCCGCAGGTACTGCCGCAGGCCCCGGTCCTCCGGGCCGTCCGCCTCGATCCCGACCATCGACGACCTCCACCCGCGACGGGCACCGCCAGGGCAGGTGCGCCATCTCAATTGGGCCCAGTCTGCATCCACTCGACGACCGAGGGCATTAGGCCATTCGGATGAGAAGCGGTGACGTGGAGTGTCCGCCGATCGCCGTAGCGCGGGGTTTCATACGCTGCGCAGCACCGAGACGACGACGCCGAGGACCACTGCCCGGTCGCCGTCGATGACGTCGTGGGCCGGGTTGCGCGGCTCCAGGAACACGTGGCCGTTGCGACGCCGGTAGACCTTCACGGTCGCCTCGTCGTCGATCATCGCGGCCACGATCTGGCCGGAGTGCGCCTCGTGCTGCTGCTTGACCACGACGATGTCGCCGTCGCAGATCGCCGCGTCGACCATCGAGTCGCCGCGCACCCGCAGGCCGAACACGGTGCCGCGACCGGTCAGCTCGCGCGGCAGGGTCAGCACGTCGTCCACGTGCTCCTCGGCCGCGATGGGCGTGCCGGCCGCGATGTGACCGACCAGCGGCACGGGCACCGAGTCGGCGGCCTCCCGCGTCGACGGCTCGCGCAGGAACAGGCGCACGTCCATCGGCCGGGACACGGCGGCGCCGCGCTTGAGGAAACCCTTCTCCTCCAAGGCCGACAGGTGCTTGGAGACCGAGGACGACGAGCGCAGGCCGACCGCGTCGCCGATCTCCCGCGTGCTCGGCGAGTACCCGTGCTCGACCACCCAGTCGCGGATCGCGGCGAGGATCCGCTGCTGGCGTGGCGGGAGGGTCGAGGTGTCCAGGTGCCCGAAGGCGTCAAGATCGTCGTAGGCGGTCACCTGCGGGATGATAGAGCGGGGCGCCGACGGCCGCGCCCGGGCATGTGGTTACCGACTGGTCGCCCCCTCCCCGGATGAACACCGTGCCGTCGTCGTTCCTGGCGCACGACTTCCGCGAGCTGCGCACAGACCACTGTGGACGGCCTGTTGGGTCGAACACGCCGAAGGAGTGACCTCCGACCCGGAGGCCGACCTCGGAGATCACTCCGGCCGGCGTCGCGTCACCGTGATTCGTGGGCGTCCACGGCGAGTTGCCGCAGTTCGGCCGTGCACATCATGAACCGGTCGGTCGGCAGGTGCTTGAAGTAGTAGCCCACGTCCGCCCCCAGCGCGAACACGTGGACCGGGACCCCGGCCCGCCTGCCCGCCTCCACGGACTGGCGCAGCCCGGACATGACGGCCGGGTGCCGCGTCTGGTACGAGGAGGCGACCCGGTGGTTGCCGCGGTCCGCGGCGAGGTAGAACTGGGTGAGGTCCTTGGTGCCCATGAAGATCTCGCTCGCGCCCGCCTCGCAGAACCCGGTCACCGAGTGCACCGCGGCGGGGGTCTCCACGAACACCGACAGCGGCACGTCGTCGGACAGGTCGAGCCGCTCCCGCAGGCGCAGGAACTCGTCCTCGTCGTTGATGAACGGCACGGCGAAGCTCAACCGGTCCACCTCCGGCCCGAGCCGTTCCCGCACGTACGCGCGCAAGGCCCGGAACGCGTGCGGGTAGTGCGGCTCGTGCAGCAGCCACCGCGCGCCGTGCAGGCCGAGTTCCGGGTTGGACTCGTGGTCGACGTCGACCACGTTGGTGATCTGCGCGGCGTCGTCGGACCGGAGGTCCAGCAGCCTCATCACCAGGCGTTGGCCCGGCAGGAGCTCCTTGACGATGGCGCACAGCTCCGCCCCGATCGCCGCGCCGTAGCGCTCGGCCTCGGGAATGCCCGCGCGGAGCGCGTCGAGCGGGCTCAGCCCCGAGGACAAGCAGACGAACTCCTCGCGGATGAAGAACGAGGTCACCTGGTCGACCCGGGGTTGGATCGCATTCGTGGACTGGATGTCGGTCGCGTCGGCAATGACGACGCAGACCGAACGCAGGTCTTCCGGGGTGACGGTGGGGTATTCCACGGATTGTGCCGTGACGTCGGTCTCGCCGAGGGTGACCGACTCGCGGTCGGTCCGCACGGTCACTTCGCCGACCAGCCCGGCGAGTTCGGCGTGCGGAATCCGGAGCACCGGAATTCCCCGCGATCGGCACAGGGATTCCATGTGACCGGTCCGACCGCCACCGGAACACACCACGGCGGCGGACCTGACGATCGTGTCGTACAACTCGGGGCCGAGCACGTCGACCACGAGCACGGAACCGGGCTGGGGTCTTCCCGTGTGATTGGCGATGCCGCGAACACTCGTCGACGGCGAACCGACGAGCAGAACCCCTGGGATCTCGCGCGGGCTCACAGCACCCTCCTACCGATTCCGGTCGGTTTGCGGACCTGGCGGGCGAGTCGGCCTGGCTGCCGACCTCCGGGGCCGACGTCGTGGCGCACGACGTCGGCCCCGGGTTTGCGTCGAACACGACGAACCATGACCCGAGCCTCGCAGTCGGCGGGCCGGCCCGGCATCTTCTCTCGTGCGAGGTAGTGGTCCATTCGTGCCGTGTCGGCCCCGGGTTCACGGGCAACCACGGAGTAGTCGGCGGGTGCGGAGTCGCGCAGAATTGGTGGCGCGGGTCCGAGCGGAGCCCGGTTCAGGCGACCGGCTCCACCGCCTCTTCGAGCCCGAGCAGGAAACGGAGTTCGCGCGGCGTCACGGAGAGGTCCGTCAGCTTCGTGGTGGCGGCCGAGTTCACCGCGAACCGCAAGGCCCGGTCCGTCGGCGGGCCGTCGCCGTCGCGCGGGGCGAGGTCCCGGACCCGGTGAATGGCCTCCTCCAGCAGGGCGGCCAGCGCTTGGCGGTCGTCACGGCGACGGGTCGCCATTCGGCGGACGTCGAGCATGACCGAATGCGAGACGGCCTCGCGCAATTCGGGATCGGCCGTTTCGGTCAACGCGCCGACGAGCCCCTCCGCCTGCTCGTCGTAACACGATTCGATGCGGTGCAGCGTGGTGGCCGCGACTTCCACCGAGTGGTTCTTGATCGCGGCGAGGTTGAACGTGAACGCGCCGGTCCGACCGTTCCGGATGATCTCGTCGCCCTCACGCGGGCTGCCCACGACGGAAACGGGACCGGACGGCGTGCCGTCGGGACCGAGGAGTCGGCCGCACGGGTCGACTTCGACACCGCGCCCGGTGCGCCGGTGCGCGACGGCGATTTCCTTCCGCAGCAGGTTCGTCCACAGCGCGGAGTCCGCGCGCTCGTAGTTCGTCTCGCGCCCGAAATTCGAGACGACGAGATCCGCCTCGATCGTCCGCGTCGCGCCCTGCCCCGTGACGGACAGGACGAGCGTGCCCGCTCCGGTGGCCCGGATCTCGTGCACGCGGCCGGTGGTGAGCACGATCTGACCGCCTTCGCCCATGGCCGCGTCGACGATATTCGTGGTATAAGCCATTGCGCTCACCCGAAGCACGGCCAACAGGCTCCCGTAGCTGTCGAGCAACGCGCGGAGCTCGTCCGTGGGAATGCGCTCCAGGATCGCGGGCAGATAAGGCTCCCACGATTTGGCGACCCGTTCCGTCACCACGACCGGAGATACTTCGGGATGTTCACGGGTGAGGATCGCGCACGCGCGGTCCCATTCTTCCCGGAAGCGGCGGACGAATTCCTCCCGCCCTTCCCAGCGGTCGCCGAGCAGTTGCGGCGCCGGTAACTCGAGAACCTGGTGCCGATGGTTCGACGGATAGGTGCGAGGCGTCAGCCCGGAACCCGAGATCATGTGGATCCGACCTTCGTGCCCCTGGCGTAACAACAGCGTCGCGGAGTCGTAGGCGCTGAGCAACGTGCCGACGATCGCGACGACGCCGTCCTTGCGCACGTGGAGCAACCGCTCGATACCGCTCTTGGAATACGGGCTGCGCACGAACGCCGGGTGCTCCAGCACCTCGGCCGCGAACGCCGGGTACTTCGTCTCCAGCCCGGTGGCGAGCACGACGTGGTCGGCCTCGAGGACCACCGGCTCGCTCCCGGCGCCGTCGGGCAGGTCGACGAAGCCCTCCACCACGACGTGCGCGTGGTCCTCGAAGACCTCCACGTCGACCGCTTCCCCGTCGACCTCGACCAGCCTCACGCCCGCCGCCGCCTCGCGGACGGCCTCGGTGAGGCGGCTCTCCAAGTAGTCCTGGTAGATCCGGCGCGGCGCGGGACCGGACTCGGTGAACTCGAAGTCGCGCCAGTCCCCCGGCCAGTCCGACCGGTCGGCCTCGTGGTTGGCCCAGCGGATGAAGTCGTCGACGTCCTCGCGGAATGCCGACATGCGGCCCGCCTGGATGTTGAACACGTGGTGCCAGTGGTTGCTCTCGCGCTGGTAGGCCACGCCGGAGTTCCGGTAGTCCGGACGGCGTTCCACCAGCACCACCTCCAATGGCTCGCGGGCGAACCTGAGAAAGCGGATGGTGGTCGCGGTGCCGGCCAGACCCGCTCCGACGACGACAACCCGGCGGAACCGGTCCACGCTTTTCACGATGCCACCTCTGTTTCCCTCTGGAGCTACCCGCCGAAGTCGCGGACGGCGAGCCGAAGCCACGCCGTTCCGGACCGCGCATTGGGTGATCGGCCAGTAGAATACCGTCGATCATGCGAGGTGGACATGCCGCGAAGGCCGCGTGACCCAATCGTTCCTCGGAATTTCGCCCGAAGCCGGCCGGACGTTCGACGGGTTCGACGTGATGATCACCGCGGTGCCCGGGGCCAGGCCGGATCCGGGGCCGATCACGAGGGATATCGATGCATTCCCGAAGCCATTACCGCACAGGTGCTTGACAATTCGCCGCACGACTGGCGGTCACCGGGTCCGCAAAAATGCGGACAAAACAGCGGAGGCCGCCGACGGCGACGCGTCGACGACCTCTCACGAGCGGCAGGGCAGGGGGTCAGGAACCGTTCGGCCGCGGCGCGGCGGACGCCAGGAGGGCTTCGGCCAGCCCCCGTCCCCGCTTGGCGGGACCGTCCGGGCCGAACGACTGGCCCGACGCGTGCAGGCCCTCGAAGACCAGCATCAGCTGGTCGGCCAGCGCGTCCGGGTCCTCGACCCCGAGCTCGTCGGTCAGCTCGCGCATCCGCGCCCTGGTCCACGACTTCGCCACGAGGGCGTTGTGGTGCGCGGGCAGGTCGGGCTCCGGGAACTCGGCCATCGAGATGAGGAACTTGCAGCCGCGGAACGCCTCGGAGGAGAGCTCGCGGAGCACGATGTCGAACACCGCCAGGATCTGGTCGCGCGGGTCCGGGCCCGCGCCCTCGACGGCGGCGGTGAACTGGGCGCGGAACTCGAGGTCGGCGCGCTCGACGTAGGCGCCGACGAGGTCGTCCTTGGACGCGAACAGGCGGTAGAGGGTGGTCGGTGCGACACCGGCCTCGGCCGCGACGAGGTCCACGCCCGTGGCGCGGATCCCCCTCAGGTAGAACAGGTCCCCGGCCACTCGCAGTACGTGGGACCGGGTCTCAGCAGCGGTTCGATGCACGGGTTCCCCTCGCCATCGCCATGCTAGGGACGGTTCCCTAAAGTCTACTCCCGCACCAATGGCCCCACTATTCCCCGCTGCACCCGCTTGCCGTGGCCGAGCGCGCGCCGGCTCACCCCTCCGCGCCGCCGGCGACCCACGTGGCCCGACGCGAGGCCTCGACCTCGAACGGCAGGCGCACCACCGCGACCGGCGGACCCGCGAGGTCGGCCGCGTCCAGCACCAGCACCTCGTCGCCCGCGACGGTCACCACCCAGCCTTGCCCCTCGTCCTTGCCGTTCGGCACGAACACCGGCTGGCTCGGCGTGGTGGCGAGCTCGCGGCGCCACGTGCAGCCCAGCGCCACGTCGTGGCGGATGATCGCGGCGCCCGCCGTGCCGAACACGAAGCGGTGGCGGCGGCCCGCCAGGCGGTCGTCGACGACGCCGACGTCCATCGCGGGCAGCTCGATGTGGCGCACGCCGCCGGTGGCGAGGTCGAGCGTGTGGCGACGCAGCACGCCCGGCGCCCAGACCGCGTCCACGACCACGCGACCGAGGTCCTCGTAGGCGTTGACCAGGGACAGCACCTCGCCCTCGGCCACCTCGAACCACAGCGGCCGGCCGTAGGCGAGCAGGCCGATGCGCGTCGGGCCGGTGGCCGGGCCGGAGTACGGGTCGCGCAGGCCGACGAGGTCGGCGGCGCGGCTATAGTACGGCGCCGAGTCGAAGACGACCACGAAGCGGTCCGTCACGCCGACCGCGCGCATCCGGGGCGCGCCCTCCAGCGGGAACGGCTCGGCGCGCAGCACCTCGCCGTCGTCGCCGAGCGTGACGTGCTCGGCGTAACCGAGGTCCGGGTGCGACATGGCCGTGTGCCACACCCCGCCGTCGAAGACCGGGCGGGCCATCGTGGCGCCGGAGGGCAGGTCGGCCGGCACGAGGGCGGCCGGCCTCGGGCCGCGGTACCACCGCGCGCCGTCCGGCCCGAGCCGGACGCCCGACACGCCGTACTTGCCGGACCAGACGAGCGCACCGTCCAGCCCGGCGGGCAGCGCACCACGCACCACCAGCGCTTCCGCGACCTCCCGCACCGACGCGACCACGCCAACCACCCCGTCCTCACATTCCATAACACTGTCTTACTACCATTTATAGCGGCGTTATGGAACCTCGTCAAGCCGATCCGGCCCCTGGCGGCACGTGTACCCGTACGGCCTATTGCGCCAACCTCACGTCTCGCGGACAGGACGTGGTGGCCCACCCGGTGGTCACAACTGGTCACCTCGAGGGGTCCGGCGCGCTTGTGGCGGACTCGATCGCGATCGTCGTGGCGCCGCCCGCGGCGAGGCTCCGGTGCCGGGTGACGTCGTGGTCGAGCTGCCGCGCCAGGCGCCCGATGGTGGTCGAGGTCAGGTAGCCGTCGGCGCCGGCGTCGAGCATGCGCCGGACGGGACCGTGGTAGCTGACCGCGAGGCCGTCGTCCTCGACCTCGGTGACGATGACGCGGGCCTTCGGGAACATCGACCGGAGCAGCCCGATCAGCTGCGGGCTGCCGGGCGGCGCCAGCAGCACGTCGGCCGTCTTCGGCGCCGCGTGCAGGTCGAGCACGATGTAGTCCTCGCCGAGGGCGGCCGACAGCGACGCCCGCGCCGACCTGGACAGCTTCATCGCGGTGGCGACCACGGTCACGTCGTGCACCGCCGGGTCCGGCCCGGCGTCCCCGCGCGGTTCGGCGGTGGCGGTGACCGTCGCGATCGGGACACCGTCCCTCGTGACGACCAGGCTCTCACCGGGGCTGAGCGCGTCGAGGAGCGCGACGACGTCCTCAGGCAGCCGTGTCGCGTCGATGTGTCCGCGTTCGTCGATCATGTCTATGGGACGGCTACGCCCCCTGCGGCGTTGGCCGGCGCACGTCGTCCGGCTGAACCGAGCCCGGACACGGCAACGGCACCTCGCTGTGGGACGAGGTGCCGTTGGGAGGTGCCGCGGGCTACAGCGGCACGTTGCCGTGCTTGCGCGCCGGCGTCGGGCGACGCTTGTCGCGCAGCATCGCCAAACCCCGCGCGACCGCGGACCGGGTGTGCGCCGGGTCGATCACGTCGTCGACCAGGCCCCTCTCGGCCGCGTAGTACGGGTGCACGAGCTGTTCGGAGTACTCCGCCAGCAGCTCGGCCCGCAGCGCGTCCGGGTCGGCCGCCGCGGCGAGCTCCTTGCGGAAGATCACGTTCACCGCGCCCTCCGCGCCCATCACCGCGATCTCGTTGGTCGGCCAGGCCAGCGCCAGGTCCGTCCCGATGGACCGGGAGTCCATCACGATGTACGCGCCGCCGTACGCCTTGCGCACGATCACCTGGATGCGCGGCACGGACGCCTCGCAGTAGGCGTAGAGCAGCTTCGCGCCGTGCCGGATCACGCCGGCGTGCTCCTGCGACGTGCCGGGCAGGAACCCCGGGACGTCCACAAGGGACACCAGCGGGATGCCGAACGCGTCGCAGAACCGCACGAACCGCGCCGCCTTCTGGGACGCCTCGATGTCCAGCACGCCCGCGAACACCAGCGGCTGGTTGCCGACCAGCCCCACGACCGCACCGTCGATCCGGCCGAACGCCACCACCACGTTGCGCGCCCACCCCTCGTGGACTTCGAGGAACTCCCCGTCGTCCACCAGCTCCTCGATGAGCGTGCGCATGTCGTAGGGCTTGTTCGGCTCGACCGGCACGATCGAGGCGAACTCCGGCCGCACGTCGTCCACCGCGCCGACCGGCTCGCGGGCGGGCGGTGGCTCCAGGTTGTTCGACGGCAGCATCGACACCAGGTAGCGGACGTCCTCCAGGCACGACTCCTCGTCGTCGTGCACGAACGACGCCACGCCCGACAGCTCGCCGTGCACCGACGCGCCGCCCAGCTCGTCGTGCGTGACCTTCTCCCCCGACACGGCCTGCACCACGTCGGGACCGGTCAGGTACATCTGCGCCGTGCCGCGCACCATGAACGTGAAGTCGGCCAGCGCGGGCGAGTACGCCGCGCCGCCCGCGGACGGGCCGAGCACCACCGCGATCTGCGGTATGACGCCGGACGCCTCGACCTGGCGGCGGAAGATGCCGCCGTAGCCGTCGAGCGCCATCACGCCTTCCTGGATGCGCGCGCCGCCGCTGTCGTTCAGCGCGATGATGGGCGAGCCGGTGTCGATGGCCATGTCCATCACCTTGTGGATCTTCGCCGCGTGCGCCTGGCCGAGCGAACCGCCGAAGATGGTGAAGTCCTGCGCGTAGACGAACACGCGCCGCCCTTCGATGGTGCCCGAGCCCGCCACCACGCCGTCGGTGTGCGGGCGGTGCTCGGACACCTTCAAGCCGTGCGCCTGGTGCCGCCGGTAGAGCTCGATCTCGGTGAACGAACCCTTGTCCAGCAGCATGTCCAGGCGTTCACGCGCCGTGTGCTTGCCGAGCGAGCGCTGCCGGCGCACCGCTTCGGCGTTGGACACCGCGCGGTCGCGCAGGTCGTCGTTGCGCTCCCGCAACAGGTCCATCGTGCGGATGGGCAGTTCGGGTCGGAAGTCCGAGTGCCCGTTGACGTGGTCGATCCCTGAAGTGGTCATCGTCGGCCTGCCTGGCGATCGGTCACCGCACCGGTGTCGGCGAGCCACCGCACCGTGTCGGTGACCGTGTCGGCGAACGGACGGGGTTTGAGGTCGAGCGTGCTCGCGGCCGGGTCGACCCGGACCGCCGCGCCGACCGTGGCGATCGCGCCGTACTCGGCGGGGATGTGCCACGGCCAGAAGGGTTGCACCAGGTCGACGAGCCGCCCGACGGGCGTCATCATCGCGGCGGGCAGGAAGACCGCCGGCAACGCGCGACCGGTGGCCTTCCTGATGCCGTCGAGGTACTCCCTGATCGTCAGGTAGTGCCCGGGCCCGAAGTGCCGGCCCGTGACGTCCGGGGACAGCAGCGCCGCGTGCAGCGCCGCCGTGTCCCGCACGTCGCCGATCTGCAGCCCGCCCGAGGGCCACATCGGCATGATCCCGCGCAACGTGTTGCGCAGCCGCTCGACCTGGTCGCCGAGCTTCGGGTCGTGCGGCCCGAGGAGGGGCGGCGGGTAGCTGACGACCACCGGCGCCCCTTCCTCCTGGTGCCGCCGCGCGATGGCTTCCGACGCGGCCTTGGTCGCCGCGTACGGCTCCCGGGTCGCGCCGACGGGCGACTGCTCTCGGATCACCCGCACACCGGGCCCGAACAGGGCCGCGATGCTCGACACGTGGACGATGCGGCCCGCACCGGCACGGCGGGCGGCGGAGAGCACCACCTCCGTGCCGTGTGCGTTGGTCCGCAGCATCTCCGCCCGCCTGCGCCGGTCGAACGAGTACACCGACGCCGCGTGGACCACCGCGTCCACGCCGCGCACCGCCGCGTCGACCGACCGCTCGTCGGTCACGTCGCCGACGAAGACGTCGACGGCGTCGGGCGGCACCTCCAGCGGTCGCGTGGCGGCGTCCACCGCGTCCGCGTCCCGGACCAGCAGTCGGACCCGGTGTCCGGCGCGCACGAGCTCCGCCACCGTGTGCGAGCCGACGAAACCGGTACCCCCGGTGACGGTCACCAGCATGTGCACTCCCTCCCGAAGCGGGCGGACCCGCGGGTCAGACCTGGTGGAACGAGCTGCTGTAGAACAGCAGCGCCGACGCGCTCGCGCCGCGACTGGAGCCGAGGACCTGCCCCACGAAGATCGTATGGTCCCCGCCCTCGTAGAACTGCACCAGCTCGCACTCCAGCCAGGCCAGCGAACCGTTGAGCAGCGGTGCGCCGGTGTGCGGTCCCTCGATCCAGTCCACCGCGTCGAACTGCTCCGGCCCGAGCGGCCGGCGCTTGTCGGCGAAGTACTTCGCGGTGTCCCGCTGGTCCGCGCCCATGATCGACACGCCGAACCGCTTGGCGTTGGCGATCGCGTCGTGCATCACCGCCGAGTGCGAGATGCAGCAGAGCACCAGCGGCGGGTCGAGGGACACCGAGGTGAACGAGTTCGCCGTCATGCCGTGCGCGCGCTCGCCGCCGACCGTCAGCACCGTGACCCCGGTCGCGAACAGGGACATGGCCTCCCGCAGCGAGGTCTCCTCCATCGTGGGCGCCGCCTCGTACATGTCCGTCATCCCCCCAGCCCGGCACGGGCGAGTGCCGGGGCCTCGGCGTAGGGCGCGAGCGCCTTCCGCAGGTCTTCGGGCACCCGGGAAGGCACCGTGTTGGTGTTCGGGCCGCGCATGCACGCGATCCGCTGCCTGCCCTTGGCGACCAGGACCTCCTGGCCGCCGGTGACCTTGACGTAGTCGAAGCTGAACTGGACCTGCGTCTGGGTCAGCTCCTCCAGCCGCATCCGCACCGACAGGTCGTCGAAGAGGGTGATCTCGGAGAAGAACTCGCACTCCACCTTGAGGGTGAACAGCTTGAGGTCGTCCTGGAGGTCCCGCAGCACGCTCGGCGCCTTCTCCTTCAGGAACATCTCCCGGCACCGCCCCTGCCACCGCAGGTAGTTCACGTAGTACACGTTGCCGACGAGGTTGGTCTCCTCGAACCCGACGGTGTGCCGGATCTCGTAGTAGTCGGTCATGTCAGCTCTCCTTGCCCACGAGCACCGCGAACACCACCGGCTCGGCCCGGTCGATGACGGTGGTCACCCAGGTGGCGACCTTGGCGTCGCCGGTCGACAGCACGGCCCAGCCGTCCGGGTGGACCCGGTCGACGGTCAGCGCCTGCGTGGTGGAACCGGTCTTGCGCAGGCACTCCAGGGCACTCCACACGCGGGTGCCGGAGATGGCCGCCGTCTCGCCGACCTCGGAGGCGAGCAGGTCGCGCACGGCGATCAGGTCGTCGCCGAGCAGACCGGTCCAGTCCTCCTCCGACCGGGCGACGGCTTCCTCGACGTCCACGCCGAGCGTGCCGCCCGCGGCCGCCACGGCGAACGTGACGCCCGCGCTGTGCGAGGCGGACACCTCCGCGCCGTCGACCTCCGGCTTGCCGTCGGGCCGGTAGCGCACCTCGACGGGGCGGTCCAGCGCCCGGCTGAGCGCGAGCGCGGTCTGCGCGCGCCGCTCCGGCGAGGCGTCGGTCGGGTCGGGCTCGACCACGACCGCGCGGCTGCCGCCCAGGACCCGCTCCAGCGAGCGCTCCAGGTACGAGCCGAGCATGGTCGGCGTCCACGGTCCCGCGCCGTCGCGCTTGCGCACGGCCCGCAGCACCAGGCCCTCCCACCGCTCGACGAGCCGGCCCTCGGGGTCGCGCACGTCGAGGTCGTAGGTGTAGCTGTCGCCGTCCTGCGACCGCTCGCGGGCGTCCAGCACCACGTACTGGGCCAGCTGGTCCACCGGCGCGGCCAGGTAGAGCCGCTCCACGCTCTGCGGCAGCAGCGTGGCGTCGGGGACGCAGCACTGGATCGCGTGCATCATCACGTCCCGCGTGCCCGGGTCGGCCAGCATCCGGTCCTGCGGCAGGAACGGCGCGAACCAGGTGGCCACGGAGGTCGTGGCGACCTCGGCCACCGCGTGCCGGGCGCTCGCCCGCCGGTAGCCCTGCAACCGCTGGAACCGCTTGCCCTGGAACAGGACGCTGCCGTACAGCTCGGTGACCGGGTCGACCGGCACCAGCGGCAGCACGGGGGCGCCGTCCACCACGTCACCGGGGATCGCCGGCCGCGGGAACCGCAGTCGGGCCCGGAAGTGGTCGGCGGAGAACCCGGTGTCCTCGGCCCTGATCGCGACGTCCACCGTCTCGGCGTCGCGGGCGAGGGCGGCGATGCGCACCGTCAGCGAGCCTCCCGGCCGCACGACCACCGGCCGCAGGAACTCCACGTCCTCCAGCATCGGCGGCGCTTCGTGCCCGGTGAGGGCGCTGGCCACCTGGGTCATGGCCTCCATGCCGATGACCGCCGGGAACAGCAGGTCGCCTTCGAGCAGGTGGTCGCCCAGGTACGGGTCGCTGCCGTCGGACAGGTCGGCCTCGGTGACCAGTTCGACCGCCGGGTAGTGGACCAGCACGCGGTCCACGAACCGGGCCAGCGGCAGCTCGGTGCTCGCCATCTCCAACGTCGGCAGGCCCGCGGCGCGGCCGGAGACCACCAGCACGGGGCCCACGGTCGGGTCGGCCAGCACCTCGCGCAGCACCGCGATGCCCGCGTCGGTGGAGATCGGCGTGATGCCGTCGCGCATCAGCGCCTCGACCACGCCCAGCCGCTCGCCCATGCCCGCGCCGGACCAGACCGACCACTCCAGGGCCAGCACCCTGGCGTGCGGGTGCTTCACGCCGAAGTCGACGGTCAGCTCGCTCATCCAGTCGTTGGCGGTGGAGTAGTGCGCCTCGCCGCGCAGGCCCGCCCGGCCGATGATGCTGCCGAACGTGACCAGGAGCTTGATCTGCTCCGGGTCGACGGCGTCGAGCACCGCGTTGAGGCCGGCGATCTTCGGCGCCAGCGTGGCGTGGAAGTCCTGTTCGGACAGTCCCGTCAACGCCTTGGGCTCGTTGCGGCCCGCGCCGTGCAGCACGGCGGTCACCTCGCCCAGCTCGGCGCGGAACTTCGCCACCGCGACGGCGATCTGCTCGGCGGAGGTCACGTCGGCCCGCTCGTAGCGGTGCTTGATCCCGGCCGCGGTCATCCGGGCGAGGTTGGCCGCCAGCTCGGGGTCGGCGGCCGGGTCGGCCCGGCCGATCAGCGCCAGGGACGCGCCCGAGTCGGTGGCCATCGCGATGGCGCACTCGGCCGTGATGCCCTTGCCGCCACCGGTGACCAGCAGCACGTCGTCCGAGTCGAGCGGGGTGCCCCCCGGCGAGTCGGGCGCCACCTGACCGGACACCGCCCGCAGCACCGGCACCGTCCGCACGCCGTCGGCGTCGTACCGGGCCTGCGAGAACTCCGTCGTGGCCGCGACCTCGGCCGCCACCCGGCGCACCGCGTCGGTGTCCGGGCCGGACTGTTCGGGGGCGAGGTCGACCAGCGTCACCGGGATGTGCGGCGCCTCCAGGTGCAGCGTGCGGGCCAGGCCCGACGCGCCGAGCTTGTGCTGCACGACCGCGAGCCTGCGACCGGACGCCAGCACGTCGCGCGCGGCCTCCAGGAACAGGCCGACGTGCGCGTCACCGCCCTCCGGCGGCAGCAGCAGGAGCACGCCGTCGCCGGGCAGGCCGGCCTTCAGCGGCTCGGCCAGCGGGTGGCCCTCGGGCGCGTAGACGGTCCACTCGCCCACCGGTCCGGGCGCCGCCGCCACGAGCTCGCGCTCGACGTGCTCGACCAGGAACGGCCGCACCCACGGCGCGACGCCGGGCACCTCGCCGTTGTCGCGCTCGTCGGTGTGCGCCGTGTCGGCCAGGTTGTCGATCAGCTCGGCGAGCTCGCCCATCCGCACGGTGGCGAAGTTGGTCGTGCCCTCCAGGGCCGGGCGGCCGAGGCTGCGGGTGACCTCGTTGACCAGCTGGCCGACCGTGATGGAGCTCAGGTGCAGGTCGTCCAGCGGGTGCGTGTTCGCGGTGATGGCCTCCAGCGGCAGCTCCACGCGCTCCGCGGCCAAGCGGCGCAGCAGCTCCAGCGTGGACTCGCCGTCGGAACCCGTGGCGGTCTCGGACTTCGCCGCCTTGGCCGCGGCGGAGGCGGCCTGCTCGGCCGTGCGCACGGCGGAGTCGAGGGCGGGAGCCGTCTCGCAGGGGCTCGCCAGGAACGTCATCGAGCCGTCCAGCGGCAGGTCGCGGATGACCCGGTCGCTGAACAGGACGTCCGTGCGGACCGGCGCGCCGAGCACGTGCGCGGCGGCGACGACGGTCAGCAGCGAGGTGAGCGACCCGCTGTCGGTGTCGACGGAGAGCGCCGGCTTGTCGGGGGCGATCTCCTCCAGCAGGCCGGTGAGGACGCGGCCAGGGCCGACCTCGACGACCAGGTCGGTCGTCGCGGCGGCCTTGGCGGCGGCCTCGTGGAACCGGACCGGGAGGGTGATCTGGTCGCGCAGCAGCTCGCGCAGGTCGGCGCCCGCCTCCAGCACGTCGCCGGTGACGGTGGAGTGCACCGGGCGGATCAGCCGGCCGAAGTCGAAGTCGACCAGCCGCTCCGCCATGGCCTCCGACGCCGGGGACACCAGCGGCGAGTGGAACGCGTGGGAGACGTTGATGCGGGTCGCCTGCACGCCCGCGGCCCGGGCCACCGCGCACACCCGGTCGACGGCCTCGGCCGGACCGGACAGCACGGTCTGCGCGGGGCCGTTGTAGCCGGCGATCACGACGTCCTCGCCCGCCGCCAGCTCGAGCGCGCGCTCGGCCGTCGTGCCGAGGCCCGCCATCGCGCCGCCGCCCTTGCTGGCGCTCGCCATGACGCGACCGCGTTCGGCGGCCAGCGACAGCACCCGGTTGGCGCTCAGCGCGCCGCCCCAGTGCACCGCGGTCAGCTCGCCGAGGCTGTGCCCGACGGCCGTGTGCGCCTGGATGCCCAGTTCCCGCAGCACGTTCAGCGCGGCGAGGGAGCCGGCGACGATGCGCGGCTGCGCCACCTCCGTGGCGACCTGGTCGCCGTCGGTCGGCAGGCCCGCGGCCTGGAAGACCTCCTCGGCGACGGGGAAGCGGCGGCGGATGGCGCCGACCGCGCCCCGGCCCGAGCCCTGGCCCGGGAACAGGAACGCCAGGCGCGGCTCCGCGGCCCGGTCGTCCAGGAACACGCCGTCGGCGGCGTCGAAGAGCGTGGTGCCCTCGCTCACCGCGACGATCAGCTTCTCGACCTTGCGCTCGGCCTCCTCGGGCGTGCGGGCCACGACGGCGCCGCGCAGCGACGAGCCGGTGAGCCGCGCGGCCAGCGCCGACGCCAGGTCGCCGAGCTCGGCGAAGGCCAGCTTCGGCAGCAGGGCGGCGACCTCGGCGACGCGGTCCTTCAGCGTCGTGCGGTCGGGCGCGTCGAACAGCAGCACCTCGGCGTCCTGGCGACCGGCGACCAACGCCTTCGTGCGCACGTCGAGCTGCTCGCGGCGGGGCGCGTCGGGCGCGGCCTCCAGGGCGATGTGGGTGTTGATGCCGCCGAAGCCCATGGCCGACACGCCGGCGCGCACCGGCTGGTCCTCCGGCCACAGCTCGGCCTCGAGCGGCACGTACATCACCGCGTCGTCGGCGGTCAGCTTCGGGTGCGGGTCGTAGTGGCCCGTGCCCGGCGGGATGACCTGGTGGTGCACGGCGAGGGCCGCCTTGATCAGTCCGGCGACCCCCGCCGCGGCCTTGGTGTGCCCGAAGTTGCCCTTGACGGTGCTCAGCGCGGCGGGCCGGGCGTTCGGGTCGGCGTTGCGGCGGGCCGAGGACAGCGCCTCGATCTCCGTCTCGTCGCCCAGCGCCGTGCCGGTGCCGTGGCCCTCGAAGTAGGACACCGACTCCAGGCCGTAGCCCGCGCGGCCGTAGGCGCGGTGCAGGGCCAGGCGGTGGCCGTCGGCCTCGGGGCGGGTGATGCCGCCCTTGCCGTCCGACGAAACACCCCAGCCGGCGATGGTCGCGTAGATGCGCGCGCCCTTGGCCAGGGCGTCCTCTTCGCGCATCAGCACGAGCGAACCGGCGCCCTCGCCCGGCCAGAAGCCGTTGGAGTCCTTGTCGTAGACCTTCATCACGCGCTTGGCCAGCGCGCCGGTCTTGGCGAACCCGATGACCTCGAACGGGTCGATCGACAGGTCGACACCGCCCGCGATGGCCACGTCCATGTCGCCCTCGACGAGCGACTTGGCGGCCGTGGCGACCGACAGCAACGACGAGGAGCACGCGCCGTCGACGGTGTAGCCGCCGCCGCGCAGGTCGAAGTAGTTGCAGATGCGGCCCGCGATCGTGTTCGCGAGGCCGCCCGCCAGGGTGTCCTCGTTGATCTCCGGGAACGGGGCCTTGTAGTCCACTTCCAGCTCGCTCAGGAAGCCCGCGATCTCGTCCTCGGGCCAGCCCTTGCCCGCCAGCGCCGCGGCGACCGTGCGGCGCACGTAAGGCCAGCGCAGCCGCATGATGTTCGCGCGGGAGAACTCACCGGTGAGGCTGTTTCCCAGCACCACGCCGGTGGACCGCTTCGGCAGGCCCTCGCCGTCGGGGAATCCCGCGTCGGCCAGCGCCTGGGCGGTCACGTCGAGCGCGAGCCAGTGCGTCAGGTCGGTGGAGCGGAACGTGCTGCCCGCCACTCGGTAGTGGACGCGGTCGAACTCGAAGTCGCGCAGCACCGCGGCCTTCGTGCTGTAGAAGCGGTCGGGCGCCTCGGGGTCGGGGGAGTAGTAGTCCGCCTGGTTCATCCGCTCGTCGGGCAGCCTGCGGAAGGCCCGACGACCGGCCAGTACGTTTTCCCACAGTTCCCCTGTGGAACCGGCATCGGGGTAGCGCAGGCCGATGCCGACGATTGCGATCCGCTCACTGCTCATGCTTTCACCGTCTTTGTGGACATCGGGGATTCGGGATAATCCGTTAAACGGCCGTGCGCATACGCGACAAAGGCTCACGGCACTTCGGAATATGTGCTCGACTTAATACTGCACGACCAACCGACGACTTGCTTCTCCTATTTTGCCCTGTGACCTGCGCTTTTCCATAACAGCGTGATTCGATTTCTCCGCGCAACGACCCGGTCACGCGGCCGCAGCGTCCGCTCCCCCGCCCGCCGCGTCGGGGACCGGTGGACCCGTCGACTCCCCCGGTCGCCGGAGCCCGACCCGGCGAGGTCGATCCGTTCGGCTCAGCAAGTGCGCACGAATGAAGAAATCCACGTTGCATCACACTGAGATGCTTCCCGGGCCCCACGAGCGCCGCTCACCACCAGGGGCTCCTGTCCCCCGCACCACCCGCTCCGGAGAGGGATCACATGGCGCGCACCGGCACCAACCAGAAGGACCAACTGGAGCTGACACCGACCGTCGGCACGTCGACGTTCGTCACCGGCAACTTCCCGCGCAGGCGCGGTCTCATCGTCCTGCTCGCCTCCATCGCGGGCTTCCTGCTGACCGTCGTGTGGTCGGCCCACTTCGTCGACTCGGTGATCGGTGACAACGTCGCCAACTCGCTCTTAGGCCACGACGCCAAGGAAACCCCGATCCAGGGCATCGCGGCGGGCATCGCGTTCGCCTTCGTCAGCGGCATCGCGGGCACGTTCACCGCGTGCAACATCGCCGCGTTCGGCGCCGTCGCCCCGATGCTCGGCTCCGCCGGGTCGCGGTGGGCGAAGCTCGCCGCCACGCTGAAGCCGATCGGGTGGTTGGCCGTCGGCATGATCCCGGTGTCCGCGCTGTACGGCGTGCTGGTCGGCATCATCGGCACGCGCATGCCGCAGTTCTCCACCGCGGCCAACGCGCCGGGCACGCTGAGCAGCCGCAGCATCCAGTCGCTGATCGTGTTCGGCGTCATCGGCCTGGTGATGTTCTACCTGGGGCTCGCCGCGCTGGGCCTGGTGCGCGACCCGTTCCGCAAGATCTCCCAGCGGTTCCCCAACGCGCCGATGGTGTTCATGGGCGTGCTGATCGGCGGATTCCTGATCGGTCGCCCGTTCGGCCTGTTCCGGAAGATGTTCCGCGACGCGGCGGAGAGCGGCAACCCCTTGTACGGCGCCGCCGCATTCACCCTCCAGTCGGTTGGCAACATCATCATCATGGCCCTACTGTTCCTCGCGCTGGCCTACTTCACGGGCGGCCGTTTGCAGCGGTGGCTCACCGCCAAACCGAGCAGGATCGCCACTGTGACCGCCGTCGCCCTGATCGTCGCCGGCGTCTTCACCTTCATGTACTGGGACATCAGGCTGCTGGCCCGGCGGGAGATCATCCCGTGGTACCCGACGGCTCCGTGGGCCTGACCACTTCGAGGGGAACAAGGACGAACATGGGCATTCCGACCGAGCCGATCGGCAGCGTTCCGCGTCCCGCGGAGCTCGTGCAGGGCTTCCGCGACCACGCGGAAGGCCGCATCGACGCCGCCGAGCTGCGCGCGCTGACCGACAAGGCGCTGGCCGACACCGTCAGCCGGTTCGAGGCCACCGGTTCGCCGGTGGTCACCGACGGCGAGCAGGACAAGCCGAGCTTCCTGACCTACCCGGTGGCGGGCATCGCCGACCTGGCGGCGGGCGGGCCGGTCGTGCCGTTCGCCGACGGGCACACCCGGCAGCTGCCCGTGCTCACGAGCGGGCCGTTCCGCTACGCCGCGCACGCCGTGGACCAGCTGCGCAACGCGCAACGGCTCACGTCGCTGCCGGTGAAGCAGCCGGTGATCGCGCCGTCCGCGCTGAGCCTGCTCTACCCGGCCGACGGGATCGACGGCTACTCGCGCGAGGAGTTCACCGCCGACCTCGTCAACGAGACCGAGGCCGACATCCGCGCGTGCCTGGAGGCGGGTGCGTCCGTGGTGCAGCTGGACTTCACCGAGGGACGGCTGTCGCTCAAGCTCGACCCGTCGGGCGGGTTGCTGCGGGACTTCGTAGCGCTCAACAACGCGGTGCTGGAGCGGTTCTCCGAGGCGGACCGGGCCAGGATCGGCGTGCACACGTGCCCCGGCGGCGACTGGGACTCCACCCACAGCGCGGACGTCGACTACGCCGAGCTGCTGCCGGAGCTGTTCCGGATCAAGGCCGGCCGGTTCTACGTGCAGCTGGCGAGCGAACCCGACCGCCGGCGGGTGCTCGCGGTGATCAAGGAGCACCTGCCCGCCGACGCGCGGATCTTCATCGGCGTGACCGACTCCATCGACCCCCGGGTGGAGACGGCCGAGGAGGTGCGGGACCGGGTGCTGGAGGCGGCCGAGTTCATCCCCGTGGAGCGGCTCGGCACGTGCGACGACTGCGGGTTCGCCCCGTTCGCCGACGACACCTCCACCTCGCGTGACACGGCGTTCGCCAAGATCTCGGCGCGCGTCGAGGGCACGAGGCTGGCCGCGGAGGCGCTCGGAGCCTGATCGGCGCCGCGCGATGTCGGCACGGTCTTGCGGCCGTGCCGACGTCCTCGCCCGGACGGCCCGCGCCGCACCGTCCACACCGGACGTTCGGCGCGGCGGGTGACCGGGGTGGCGGCGGAGGGCGTCGGGCATCGGCGTGCTAGCCCGGTGACGGCACGGCCAGTTCGGCGTCGGGCGCGTTGCGGGTGTCGAGCTCGGGCAGCGCGAGCAGGATCGGCAGGTCCAGCGGGCACGCCGCCCTGGTCTCGATGTCCGCTTCCGCGGTCCGACCCGTCGACACGGTGACGGCGTCGGTGCCGCCGACGAACAGCGGCCGTCTCTTCGACGGGTTCGGGTCGAGGTCGTCGACCGCGACCACGGCGGCCCGGAGGTGGAACTTGCCCTCGGGCATCGCCTCCAGCCGGTACGGCCCCGCGCCGTCCCGGATGTCGCACGCGACCGGGATGCCCTGAGCGATCGGGTCCTTGAACGCCCCCACGTACACCCGCACCGGCGTCCCGGTCTCCGGCACGCCGACCCACCCCGCCACCGCGCCGGCCCGGGTCCCGCTCGCGGGTCCGGAGAACGACGACAGCGAGAGCATGCCGCCGAAGGACAGCGCGCGGTAGCGGGCGGGCGGCACGCCGACGCTGCGGGTGAAGCGGCTGGTGAACGTGCCGAGGCTGTTGTACCCCACCATGTACGAGATCTCGGTGACGCTCAACGACGTCTCCAGCAGCAGCTGCTTGGCCTTCGTGAGGCGGACCGCGGTGAGGAACCGGCCCGGCGACGTGCCGGTCAGCGTCCGGAAGACCCTGGAGAAGTAGAACTTGCTCAAGATCGCGGTGTCCGCCATGTCGTCCAGTGAAAGCGGCTCGTGGTAACGGTTCCACATCGTGTCGATCGCGCGCTCTACCGCACTCTGCACAACACTCCTCCATCCCCCTCGCTCACGCGGTACCGGCGAGCGCCCCGAACGGCAGCGGTCTCCCGCTCGCGGTGGCCCGCCGTCAGCCCAAGTCGGACCCCCGCCGACCGACCGCACGCCGCGGCCGGATCCGCGTGATCCCCCACCAGGTCCGGCCGGCGCCGCCCGACGCCGTCCCCCTCGACCCGTGCCCACCCGGTGCGGCCGCGCACCGGGGAACCCGTTCCCGACCCGAACGGCGCCAGGACACGACGCCGCGGCGACCGGTGCAGGTTGGCCAACGTGTCCTCCCGTCGCTGTCCGGCCGCCGCGGCCGGCGGTCCGCTCGAGGATGCTCCCCGGGTCCGGACCGGTCTACTTCACCCTTGCGGTGCGGGGCGCCGGCGATGACGCCTACCGCCACCCCGCGCCGACCGCCGCGGGCTCCTGGGCCCGATCGCGCAACCGGACGTTGACCCGCAGGTGCTCCCCCGCGCCGACGGCGATCGTGTGCCCCATCCCACCGGCGAGCCCCACCCCGGGACGGGGGTTCGCGCCGCGCAACGCGACCGCGATGCAGCGGGTGGCCGCGGCGCCGACCACGAGCTCGCGGTCGAGCGGACCTTCGACCAGCGTGCTCGGCGCCGGCCCGAAGGCCGGGATCAGGTCGTCGATGATCCCCACGGTCACCTCCGACGCGTCGGCCTGCGCGGGCACCTCCAGCGTGCCGACCACCGAACCGCTGCCGCCGTACCGGGGCGTCGGCATCGCGCTGAACACGCGGGAGCCGGTCTCCAGCGGGTTGTCGAAGTCCGGCAGCGCGACAGCCGCCAGCAGACCGCTGACCTCGGGGTTGCGGTACTGCGTCGGCGAGAGGCCGACCGCACGGGTGAACCTGGTGGTGAACGTGCCGACGCTGCTGTACCCGATCGTGGAGACGATGTCGGCGACCGTCATCCACGTGGTCAACAACAGCCGTTTGCCTTCGAATAATCGGACGGCCGCGAGGTACCGGCCCGGCGGCATGCCCACGGTCGCGTGGAACAAACGCGAGAAGTGGAACGGACTGACCAGCGCGGCTGCTGCGACATCGCGCAGCGTAAGTGGTTCGTAGTAGTTCGAGCGCATCAGTTTGATGGCGCGACGGACGGCATCGTGCACGGTATTTACCTTTCGGCCTGAATTGCGATCGGATCATTCGCGGCACGGCGCCGACAAGCCGGATCAACACGAACCGGCTGATGGGAGCCGTTGGGAAAGCCGCGACGGTGCGGCGCGAACCTATCCGTACCCACCCATTTTCGTGAATACGGCGGCACTTCTCGCTGGCCCGATCTTCACCACCCCAGATGGCCTTTGTGCGAAGCCCCCATAACTCCGCACCGTGAAGGACGCTAGCAGGGCCGGGTGCCGCTGGTAATTACCCCGGAACCAGAACCGCAATCTGCGAGACGACTGTGGGCCGTTGTGCCCAACCGACAGGGCCGCACGGGGGTACGCGGACGCATCCGAGCACCGAAGCGCCCCGTCTTCGGTCACGAAGAGTGACCACTCGAGCGGCCACCGCGAAGGCCCCGCCCGATCCCGACGGGAACCACGCCCGTCGACGTCCACCCGTGCCCGCCGGCGGCGGGACCGATCGCCTGACAGGCGTCGAAACGGTCGCCGCACGGCGTCGGGCCGTCACCCGGCGGCCACCCGGTCGGCCCCGACGGCCACCGCTCCCCTGCCCCTGATGAACGATGCCACGTCGGCCGGCATCACGGGCAGTGATCGCCGCCGGGAAATTCCACCCGACGATTCCCTCCATTAGCCTACCAGCGCTCCGGACCCTGTCGCGGCTCCACGAGCGAAAGTCGGCGCACTCCCCCGAAGCTCCCGGATCGTGGACCCACATCGGGATCCCGCAGGCCGGCACAGCCGTCCACACAGCCGTCCGCACCGCCGGCCCGGCCGGGGAACCAGGCCGTCGATCACGCTCGAAAGCCGACTGCCCGGCGTTATGCCCGACAGCTTCGCGACCGATTCCTCCCATTCCCCCGCGAACCCGCGAACGCCCGCAAGAACACCACTTGCTTGACCGATGCGACCTGCGTTAGCGTTGCCCGGACCAGATGCTAGGGATGGTTCCCTTACATGAACTGAACCGTCGACCGAAGCCACGGGCGAACGTCCGACAGCCGGGCGCCCCGACGCCGATCACCGGGGCCGGAAACGGGAAGTGGGAATGAGCGCAGAACCGCGGACAGGTGGCCCGCGGGCCACCGGCGGCTCCGCCGATCCCCCGCACCCGTCGTCGATCGCCGTGGTCGCCAGGGCGACCAGCTTCCTCAAGCCCATCGCGGACTCGGCACCCCAGGCCGGCTCCGCGGTGGCGCCCGCGGTGGTGGAGGAGAGGTCGGCGCACCGAGTCGCCCGCTCCACCACGGGCGGGGCAGCGGCAATCCCCCGACCGCTGCCTCGCCCCACCCCGCCGCCTCGCCCCACCCCGCCGCCGACGGCGCGGCGGTGGAACGCTCCACTGTAGACGGCTGTCGGCCGTTCTCCTTCCCGCGCTTGGGTTTGCGCCGTGACGAAGCCGCGCTCCGCAAGAGCGCGACGGATGTCGGTTCGGCTTGCCGAACGGTCCGGCGAGGGACGAGTCCGGTGTCGACGCACGGCCACCACGCCGCGTCACCGCCGTGCCGGGCGTCGGCGCGGCCTCGCCGCCGCGACACACCCGGCGCGACCCGTGCGAGCGCCCGGTCGCGCGACCGATCAGCGCGAACACGCTCCGAGACCTTTGACCACGCGCCGCGACGATCCGACCGTTCCGGGGCGGACCTGGGGGTGTCCGACCGCGGTGCCGGGCTCGTCCGGGTGCCGTCCACCCTCGTTCGGGGCGTGGAAAAGTCACACGGATGCCGCAAGTTAGCATAACAACGTTACACAAAGAATAACGGCGTTGTGCAACACTGTCAAGGTGAGTCCACGCAAGCTGGATCCCGGAACCCGTGCCGCTCTCGTCGACATCGCGGCGAGGCTCCTCGCCGAGCACGGCGCCGAGGCGCTGTCCACCAGGAAGATCGCCGCCGAGGCCAGCACGTCGACCATGGCCGTCTACACGCACTTCGGCAGCATGAGCGGCCTCGTGCGGGAGATGGTGCACGAGGGCTTCACGCGCCTGGAGCGCCAGTTCGCCCAGGTGCGGCGGACCGACGACCCGGTGGCCGACATGATCCTGCTGGGGTACGCCTACCGGCAGAACGCCAAGGCGAACTCCCACCTGTACGCGGTGATGTTCGGCGGGCAGTCGCTGGCCGGCTTCTCCCTCACCGAGGACGACCGCCAGTACGGCCGGTACACGCTGGTCACGGTCGTCGACTGCGCCACGAGGTGCATCGAGTCGGGCCGGTTCAGCCAGAACGACCCGCTGCTGATCGCCCACCAGATGTGGATCGCGACGCACGGCCTGGTCAACCTGGAGCTCGGCGGCTACCTGATCGACCCGGTCGACGCCGACCGCTGCTACGACTCGATCCTCAACGGCCTGCTCATCGGCGTCGGCGACGATCCCGCCCTGGTGGCCGCCTCGATGGCGGCGTCGACCAAGCGCCGGCGACGCGAGGCGGGGGCCGACTCGGAGCCCGCGGGAGCCGTCACCGGCACCCGCCGCTGACCGCCTCCACGGCCCAGCGGACCGCACCACCCGCCTCCACGGGTCAGCGGACCGCACCGCCCGCCTCCACGGGCAGGTGACGGCGGACCCGGCGAACAGACCTGCGAACCACCCGGCACCCGGCCCGAACGGACCGGGCAACCGCCCCCTCGCGAACGCGTGCACCCGACGGCCTGGCCCCGGCAGATCAGGCGAACCGGCCTCGCACGAACGCCGGCAGCGACCGGGCCGCCCATCACCGGTACTGCGGGGCTGTTTCCACCGCCGTCGATCCGCGCGTCGACATCCGAGCCCAGGCCCAGCTCCAACGTCCGCCAGGCGTCGACCAACCCGGGTGCGTCACGAGGTCGTGCATCGTCCACTTCGGACACGACGGGATGCGGATGGTGGCGGGCGGATTCATATTGATTTGCAACGATGCGAAAGTTACCTGCGCGGTGCGGCGCGGGAGGTCGTCTTGCATCCGCGCCAGGCCCGGTCCTGGTAGCGGTCCTGGTAGCGGATCGGGCGCTCCTGGACCGCGTGTGGCGGGGTTGGCGGGGGTTGGCGGGGTCACGCGTTGTGTCGCGCGTTGGCGCGACTCGCAATCGGGTGAACGCCGTGGTGGGTTCGGGCCCTCACGGTCCGGAGTGATTCCTGCTTCCCCCGGCTGGTCCTGGGACATTCCACGCGGCGGCCGATGGCTACGGCGCTCCGAAGGGGCATTGGGCCATTCGCGAATCACTGGGCCATTCGCCTGCCCCGGGTGTGCCGCGGAGTCCGCGCTCGGCTCCGGGGAAGTGACCCGACTCAGCGCGCAGCGACGCCCCATAGTCCGACGCAGCGCACGACGAGGGCCCGGGCGACGGCTCGACGCGCGGCGCCGGCCCCGCAGTCCCGGCTCGGCGCACGACCGAGGACCCGACCCGCTGCCCCGACCAGATCCACGACCGAGGACCCGCTGCCCCGACTCGGCGCGCGACGATTACCCGCCGTCCCGGTTGGGGCGGCGGGTAATCCGGGAAGCGCCGTCAGCTCGCGGCGGCCGCGTCCACCGCCACCGTGCGGATGTACTGCAGCGCGAGCAGCACCGACGGGTCGAGCGCGTCGATCGGGCGCAGGTTCAGGTCGACGTTCTCGACCCGCGCACCCGGCCTGACCACCACCGGACCGCACGACCCCACGTTCAGCACGCGGTTCCGGCCCAACGACCCCCGGTCCGGCACGGCGCCACCCCGGCCCAAAGCCACGGAATGGGCCTGTAAGTGCCAAGTCCCCGGCGGCACGTTGGTGAGCACGAACGGTCCCGGCCGTTGCAGCATCGAGCAGTGGACCGGCTTTCCGCGCGGCACCCGTTCGGGGAACAGGTTCAGGAAGATGATCGCGGGCGGACAACCCAGAGGCGCGCGCACCTCACCCTGCAGGGTGGACGTGCGGTTGTCGGGACTGCGCCTGGGCAGCGGCGTCGGCTCGGTCAGCCCGCCCAGCTGGCGGTACGTCGTCGGCGGAACGCCGACACTGGCGCGGAACTTCGAGCTGAACGTCCCGACGCTCGTGTAACCCACCCGATGGCTGATGTCGGTCACGGTCAACGAGGTGCACACGAGCAGCCGTTTGGCCTCTTGCACCCGGATCGCGGCCAAAAATCGGCCGGGCGAGACGCCGGTAACGCGTTGGAACGTTCGTGAGAAGTGGAACTTGCTGTACATGGCGGTGCGGGCCATGTCGTCTATCGTGAACTGCTCACCCAGGTTCTCGTGCATGAAGTCGATGACCCGACCCACGGCACGTTCAATTACACCTTCCACTACGACCCCCAATTCGTAGTCAATGACCGGTGAATGCATCACCCCGACCGGCCGGCCGACTCATCGAACGGCGATGAATCGGCGTACCAGCCTGTCGCGGTCCCCCAGTGAACCGCCAGTAAATCCCCAGTGAAACCCCAGTGCCCCCCGTGCTGACGATTTCCGGCAAGCTACCAGGGGCGCGACAGCGCGCACAAGCAGCAAGGATGCGGTTGACGAGCACGTCCGGTGATGAGCCCTTGCCCCATCCGATGGAATCGTGAACGCCGCTCGCCTCCATTTACCGCCGACCCCGGACTCACATTCCGTCATCAACTGGACTCGGATACTGCGCCTTTCGGGTGACGCCGGCGACCGCGGCCCCAGTCGCCCGGTCGGACCCCGGACCACCCGATCGGCCGCCGGAGGTCGTCCCCATGGATATATCGGCGATCAGCCGCCGCGCGCTTCAGCCTGAATGCCGCAATCCCGAAGATGCGCCGACCACCACCCGGATGAACGCCCGCACAACGCCCGATCGCCGCACAACGACCATTCCGGCCATCACCGGCCATTCACGCGGACGACGGCCGCCCAACGCGACCCTCCGTCGACCCGGCGACCAAGGCCCGACCACACCGATCCCGTTGCGCGACAGGGCGAACCCGGGACAGCACAGCACGGCGCACCCGGCGGGTTGGGGCCCGCGGGGTACGCGCGTGCGGCCGCGCGGATGGGCCGGTACCAGCCCATCCGCGCCAGCGGCGGTCACTCAGCGGACCGCCCGTGCGCTCCGCTCGGACGAGCTGGGGGTCCCGTCGCGGAGTCGGAGCACGGCATCGGCACGGAATCCGGCCATCGCGGTGCCCGGCAACACGACCTGAAAGGTCGCGGCCACCGGCACCCCCGAAGCTTCGGTCCGCAGTCGACGTCGTGAACCACACGCTACCGATCTTGGTCCTAAAAAGCAACTTGCTGGTATGAAGTTCCTACTAGAACCGGGTCGGACGCTCGCCACACCCCGCCGGCCATAGCACGCGCCGCGCAATCCCGCGTCCGGCGAAAGTGTGCATTCCTGCCACCGGCGAGGGCCGTGAGAGCTGATACCACAACCGCAAACCAGAAGAGGAGCAGCGCATAGGAACGCTATACAGTCGACGTGCGGTTGCCGCGCGGTCATCGGGGACGACCACCGTACCGGCGCGTGGACCAATGACCTTCTCCACGATTGCGCACTCCGCACAACGGCGTTCTTGGCGCGTCCCGAACCCGGTATCGTCGCTGGTCAGGGCAATCGGCCCGACCGAGGCCGGCGCAGCAGGAGGAAATCCATGGTCGACACTCAAGCCCATACCCATTCCACGGGTGGTCCGCTCAACACGCTCCGGCACAAGCCCGCGCTCTACGCCTTCACGCTGATCGTGGTCGCGCACTGGGTGGAGCACATCACCCAGGCCGTGCAGATCTACGCTTTAGGCTGGCCCGTGCCACAGGCCAAGGGCGCGCTGGGCCTGTGGTTCCCGTGGCTGGTCACGTCCGAGGTCATGCACTACGGCTATGCGCTGGTCATGCTCGTGTTCCTCTTCGCGCTGCGAAAGGGGTTCGTCGGCCGCTCGAAGACGTGGTGGACGGTCGCGCTCGGCCTGCAGTTCTGGCACCACATCGAGCACCTGCTGCTGATCATCCAGGCGTCCGCGTCGACGAACCTGCTCGGCAAGCCGGCGCCGACGAGCATCATCCAGCTGATCATCCCGCGGGTGGAGCTGCACCTGTTCTACAACACCGTGGTGTTCATCCCGATGGTCATCGCGATGGTGCTGCACATGCGGCCGACGCGCGAGGAGCGCGCGGAGATGCAGTGCACCTGCGCGGTCGGCGCAGCGGCCTGATCGCATGCACAACCACGGCGCCGTCGGCCTGCCGCTCGGCTTCACCCTCCTGCGGCTGATCCTGCTCGGCGCGGTGACCGTGGTCGCCGGTTGGGCCCTGGCCCGACCGTTCGTGCCCGCCGCGTCGGGGTTGTCGACCCGACGCGCGGTCACCGGGTTCGCGGGCATCGGCGGCGTCGTGGTGCTGCTCATCGCGGAAGCGTCGTGGATGCCGCCGTTGGCCGCGGTGGCGTTGATCGGCCTGCTCGCCGTGCCTCCCGCGTTGCGCGTCGAGCGGCCGGTGATCGGCCGGCTCGTGGTGGTGGCCGCCGTCCTCGCGACGGTGGCCGCCGGCACGTGGTTCGCCGGACCGCCGTCGTCGTTCGCCTACATCACGTTGATGGCCGCGTTCGTCGCGGTGTCCTGGCTCGCGCTGTGCCCGCCGACCGCGGTGGTGCGCGTCGTCGGCGCGGCCGTGGGCGTGACCCTGCTGGCGGGCCTCGGCCAGGTCACGATCGCCGGGCAGCTCGCCACCCCGGCCGCCGGCGACCCGCTGCTGACCCGGGTGGCCCTCGGCGAGAGCCCGGTGGACGTGCTCGTCGTGCCGCACATGCCCGGCTGGAACATCGTGCACACCACCGACGCACCGCTCTCGGTCGGCAACGCGCCGAACGCCTTGGTGCCCGCGCAGACGCGGGACGGAACCACGGGCCGGTGGGCGTTGGTGTGGCTGCCGGAGGGGCGCAGCGACCTCTGGCTGGACCGGGAGGGCACCCGGACCACCGTCCCGGTGGACACCGGCCGCGTGGCGTGGACCGGCCCGGACATCCGCGGCGCGGAGGGCCCGGAGTACGCGTCGGCGGTGTTGGCGGCGAAGCTGACCGGCAAGCGCGGCGACCTGCCGTGGCCCGGGCTGACCGGCGCCGACTCGGTGGCGTTGCGCGCGGAGGTCGCGTCGATCGGCGGGCCGTTCTCCGTCGTGGCGGACGACTCGCGGCGCGCGGCCGAGGCGGAGGCCGTCGTGCGCGAAGAGGCCGCACGCCTGGGCTACGCCATCACGCCAGGCTCTTCGGAAGTCCTGGTGCTCGGCGGCACACCGCCACCGGGCACGCGGCACCACCTCGCGCCGTGGCTGGCGCCGCCGGACCTGACGACGCCCGAGGCACGCCGGTACGCGCAGACGCTGTCGGCCGCCTTCCCCGGCGCCACGCCGTCCCGTTCGGGCCTCGCGGCCTGGTCCGGCTGACGGCCCTCACCGCGGCTTGTCGCCACCGCCGAGCTCGACCGCCCCGAACACCTCGTGCAGGCTCGCGTAGTCGGCCTCCGGTATCGCCCGCAGCGCCTGGACCGCGGTCGGGTCGCCCTTGCGGATCGCCGCGTCGAGCAGGTCGTCCTTGCTCGCCGGGAAGTCGACGTCGGTCAGGCAGTCCTTCAGGTGGTCGCGGGTCAGCGTCCCGGCCATGACTCCTCCAGCTCTTTCGCGCCTGCCGGTGCGATACCCCCGACCCCGTCCGCGAAACGCCTACCTGGTCGGCACCCGCACGACGACCATCCCGTCGAGCAGCCACGCGTCGATCCGCTCCACGTCCACCTCGGCCGGCACGGTCGCGCAGTAGTAGTAGCTGCGCGGGGAATCGGCCGGGCGCACCGTGATGCCCACCCGATCACGCCGGATCGGCGTGCCGTCGGACCGCAGGTCCTGGTCGCGGATCTCGACCCGGACGTCGCGCGGTCGCACGTCGTGCAGCAGGGTGGCGAAGAAGTAGGCCTGCTCGGTCACCGCGACGTCGACGAGGAGGGGCCGCTCGTCGGCCGTGGCCAGGTCCCAGTCCCGGCCGAGGTTGCGGCCGATCCGATCCCACCACACGTCCATCTCCACCACCGGATCCGGCCCGCAGCAGGGGCCCGTGCCGGGGTCTCGGCGTCGGACTGTCAGCCGCTCGACCACGACGCCACCTCCCGTTTACCTGGTCGTCTCAGTGGGAAGTACCCCGGTCGGGCACCGCCCATGCTGAGTCGATCGGGTGAATCGACACCGTCCGTGGTGAGGCCGACGGGTGAGCGCGGTTCGGCCGAACGCGCCGGGGTATTCCACCCGGGCAAGCACCCATCCCCAGGAGCATGGAGGAGGACGCGCCCATGCACCGCGAGAGCAGCAAGCACGGCCCGGTCAAGGACGACGAGCTCAAGCACGAGCTGGAGGGCACGTTGCGCGGCAACCGCCCGAGCCGGGCCGAGGAGTGGCGCGATCCCGAGCCGCCCGCGGACGACGACGTGACCGTGCCCGGCATCGACGAACCGCGGTAGCCGATCCTCCACTTCGGACGGTTCCGGCACGGACCGTCCGAAGTGCCTTGTTCATTGTTGCTCGATCCGCCGCCGGGGCGTTGACCGCGTTGTGCGGCGTCATTAACGTCGATCACGTGACCGCTGAACGCATCGCCCCCGTTGTCCCGACCGACGACCTCGCCGGCGCGGTCGAGCGGTGGTCGGCCTTGCTCGGCGTCGCGCCGACGTTCGTGGACGGCGACCGCTGGGCGCAGTTCGACGTGGCGGGCGGGCGGTTCGCCCTGTCCGGCGCGGACCGCGTCCACGACGGCCCGGCGATGCTGGTGAAGGTGCCCGACCTGGACGAGGCACGGACCCGCGCGCAGGCCCTCGGGTTCCAGGTCGGCGAGATCACCACCGGCCCGCACGAGCGGCGTTGCGTGGCCGTGGGCCCCGACGGGTACGCGGCGATCCTGCACAGCCCGTTGGGCTGAACTCTCCCGTCGCCTCAGCGCAGCGGCCTGACGACCGCGCGGGCCAGGGCTTCGGCGTGCGCACGTGGTGCGGCGGCGGCATCCGGACCTCCGGCGTAGTAGCGCAGGAACGCCTCCTGGAAGCACGCGCCGACGAGCAGTGACGCCGCCGCGTCCGGATCGGCGTCCGACGCGATCCGGCCGAGCGCCCGTTCGGCCCGCAGGTACTCGGCGAACGGCGTGGCGGCCTGCTCCGGACCGCCGCCGTGCCTGCTCATCGCCACCCGGTGGGCGGCCATCCGCTGCGGGTCCGAGAGCAGCGCGGCGAGCATCGGGATCGACCGCTGGTAGAAGTCGAGCACCGCGTGCGCGAGCTCGGCGAGGTTGTCCTCGACGTCGCCCTCCCCCGGCCGGACCGACACGCGGGACGGGCCGGGCAGCCGTTCCTCCAGCACGGCGAGGAGCAGCCGTTCCTTGTCGCCGAAGTACTTGTAGAGCGTGGGTTCGGAGACCTCCGAGGCGTGCGCGATCTCTTTGGTGGTGGCCTGCGCGACGCCGCGCGTGCGCAGGATCTCCGCCGCCGCGTCGAGGATCCGCTCCCGTGTGCCCATGCCGTCCCACCTCGCCGTTTGACAGGTTAGTGAATACTAGCTCACGATAGGGGCTAGTGTTCACTAACCTCTCTGGGGGACGGCATGTGGAGCAGGAAGCGGGCGGTCATCGCCCTGTGCGCGGTGCTGGTGGGAGTGCTCGGCGTGGCGGGCGCCGTGGGGTACCTGACGTTCGTGCGGTCGCCGGTGAACCCGCCGGCCGAGGCGTGCGGCGGGGACGGCGTGCCGGGGTCCGGGCCGGTCGTCGTCGCGGCCGGCGCGAGCATGACCAGGGGGACGCTCGGCGCGGACTGGGTGGGCGCCCTGCGGGAGCGCGGCCACCGGCTGGTCAACGCGGGCGTCAACGGCAACACCACTGCCGACCTGCTGGCGAGAGTCGACGCGGACGTGGTGGCGTGCCGACCGGACGCGGTCACGCTGCTGATCGGCACCAACGACGTGCGCGGGGACGTCCCGCTCGACGAGTACCGGGCCAACCTGCGCGCGATCGTGGCGCGCGTGCAGGCCGGGACGACCGCGCGGATCGCGCTGCTGTCGTTGCCGCCGCTGGGCGAGGACCTGGACAGCGAGCTCAACGTGGAGCTGCGCGGCTACAACGCGGCGATCGAGGAGGTCGCCGCCGAGGCCGGGGTGTCCTACCTGCCCGTGCACGAGCGGGTGGTGGAGGCGCTGCGGGAGCGGACCGACGAGCCGACGCCGTTCGGGTTCGACTTCGGGGTGGCCTACCTGGCCGCGGCCGAGCACTACCTGCTCGGGCGGGAGTGGGACGAGGTGGCGCGGGGCAACGGCCTGCGCCTGCTGGTGGACCACGTCCACCTGGGCGACCGCGGCGGCGCGATCGTCACCGACCTGGTCGACGGGTGGCTGTCCACACCGGACCCCGGCCGGTAGGTCCGGTCCCCCGACCCGCGCGCACGCCGGCGCACGCGGGTCGGGGGACCGGGGATCAGGAGATGGCGCCGACCGTCAGCAGCACGTTCGCGTAGTGCCGGCCGTCACCGGTCGCCACGCACACCGCCAGCTCCGGCGCGCGGCAGGCCGCGTAGAAGTCCTGCCGCGCCAACGGTTGCAGCGGCAGGTCGGGGCCGAGCACCCGCTGGTAGTCGGTCCACGCCTCCGGCGTGCCCAGGTCGTCGGGCCGCATGGTGTGCACGGCCTCCACCGGGATCGCCGACAGCACCGGCTCCAGCACCTCGTCGACCGTGACGAGGCCGGGGCGCAGGTTGAGGTGGATCACCTCGGCCCGGTGGTGGACGTTGGTCCGGTGCGCGTAGTTGGCGTCCGCGAGCAGGACCTTGGACCCGTGGCCCGCCGTGGCCAGGGCGTGCAGCAGCGGCGGGTGGATCAACGGGAAGCGCAGCACTTTTCGGTCACTCCAGGATGAACGTGGCGTCGGCGCGTGCGACGGCGTCGGGTGCGGTGGTCAGGTTGACGGTCGTGCCGTTGTGGCGGATGTACTGGCCGGGGAAGTTGGTCGACTCGAAGGACACCGCGGAGCCCGAGGCCAGGCCCGCGCGGCGGTGGAAGGAGGCGTCGGCGCGGAAGACGGCGCTGCCGTCGTTGCGCTCGACCCACATCTCGTGGTTGCGGTGCCGCAGGTAGTAGCCGGGGAAGTTGGTCGACTCCAGCGACACCGTGCCGGAGCCGTTCAGGCCCGTCACGACGCGGAACTGCGAGTCGGCCAGCGGGTTGACGTCCGCCTCGACCCGCGCCCGGTACTCCCAGTGCCGGACGAAGCGGTCCGGGTAGTTGTAGGACTTGAGCCGCACGGGCGTGACGCCGTCGGCGACCGGGATGCCGAAGTTCGGCGTGCCGTCGGAGTTCCAGTAGACCTTCTGCACGCGGGTGCGGCGGTTCGGGTCGCGCAGCGGGTCGCCGGAGATGTCGCGGTAGCTGCGGTCGTGGTAGACGAGGATGTCGCTCTGCCCGTCCTCGGAGACGGTGAACGAGTTGTGCCCCGGACCGTACTGGCTGGTCGACGCGTTGGACGCGAAGACCGGGTTCGCGCCCTTGGTCCACGACGACGGGTTGAGCAGGTCGGCGGACGCCGACGCGGTCAGCATGCCGAGGCAGTAGTTCGCGTCCGTGGCGCTGGCGGAGTAGGTCAGGAAGACCCGGCCGCCGCGCTGGATCACCGACGGCCCCTCGGCGACCTTCACCCCGCCGCGGGTCTCCCAAGCCAGCGTCGGCACGGTCAGCCTGGCCACCGACCCCGTGATGGACCACGGGGTGGAGCCCATGCGGGCGAGGTAGAGGTTGGAGTTCGTGGAGATGCCCGGCTCGGCCTGCGCCCAGGTCAAATACCGCACGCCGTTGACCACGAAGGTCGACATATCCAGAGAAAAGGTGTCCCACGGGACGTTGACCTTGCCGCGCTCGGTCCAGGTGCCGGTCAGGGGGTTGGCGCTGGAGTTCTCCAGCACGTACGGGCGGATCCGCCAGACGTCGTCGGTCCGGCCGGCGGCGAAGTAGACGTACCACTTGCCGTTGATGAAGTGGATCTCCGGCGCCCAGATGTGCGCGCCCATCTCACCCGACGAGTGCTTGCGCCAGATCACCGACTCCGGGGCACTGGCCAGGCCCTGGATCGTGGTCGCGCGGCGCAGGACGATCCGGTCGTACTCCGGCGCGGTCGCGGTGAAGTAGTAGTAGCCGTCGGTGTGCTTGAAGATGTGCGGGTCGGCCCGTTGGTTCGCCAGCGGGTTCGTGTACTGCACGGCCGGCGAGGCGTGCGCGGCGGGCGTGACGACCAGCCCCGCCAGAGCGGTCACGGCCACCACCGCGACCACCGCCAGCCTGCGGGCCCTCCACCGGAGAACGGCACTGTTCATCGGTTCCACTCCATCGTGGCGCGTCGGGATGCGAATGCGGCGCTGTTAACGCTAACAGCGCAGGTCCTCGCGCCTCAATACCTCTTTACGAGACGATTGAGGTCCCGGAACCGGCGAGCCGCGTCCGCTCCACCTTCGCGCGCCAAAGCGGCTGGTTACCGACGTGTTCTGCCGCCAGGGCTGGTGTTAGCGATAACATTGCGCTACCTTCGCCGACAACGCGAGCACCGACTTGGGGGGGGGGGGGGGGGGGGGGGGCCCCCCCCCCCCCCCCCCCCCCCCCCCCCGGCCCCCACTTGAAGATCCACTGTGGACTCGCCGGTCACGCCGCCAGCTCGGCCACGATCCGCCGCAGTTGGACGGCGCGCGCGGCCGGCGTCCTGGCCTTCATCAGCCGCAGGAACAACGCGTACTGCCGCGTCCGGTCGAGCCGCTCGAACCCCTCGCGCGCGCGTTCGTCGCCGGCCAGCGCCTCGGCCAGGTCGGGCGGCACGGTGGCGTCGCGCTGCCGCTCGTAGGCCGCGTCCCACCGGCCGTCGGCCTTGGCCGCCTCGATCGCGGCGAAGCCGGGCTCGCGCACCCGCCCGGCGGCGATGAGCGCCTCGGCCTTCTCGACGTTGACCCGCGACCAGGAGCTGCCCGGTCGGCGCGGCGAGTAGCGCTGGAGGTAGTGCTCGGCGTCGAGGCCCTTGCGGTGGCTGTCGATCCACCCGAAGCACAGGGCGACGTCGAGCGCCTCGGCGATGGTGACCGACGTCCGGCCCGACCCCTTCTTGGCGATCTTGAGCCAGACACCGTCACTCGTGCCGTGGTGCCGGGCCAGCCACGACTCCCACTCGGCGGCGTCGGCGAAGTCGAGGGCCCGGGTGTCGGTGAGCGCGTTCATGGACCCATCGTGCGGGGTGAAAGTGCTCACCGAGTGAGCACTTTCAGGCATCGGACTCGCGCCGTTCCGCCATCGTGTCGGGCGCGGACTCGGGGATCTCGGTGCGCACGTCGGAGTCGCGCAGCACCTCGCGGGCCTGGGCCTCCGGGTCGGCGCTGCCGGTCCGCTCCTCCTCGGGCAGCAGGTTCGCCCTGGTCCGGGACCTGCGGTCGACGTCGTTGCGCCGGTCGAACACCTCCGGCCGGTCGAGGTCGTGCGCACGCCTGACGCGCGCCTCCTCGGCCTCCGGGAGTTCCGTCGCGCCGAGGTCCAGCGGTTCCTGGTCCGTCATGGCCTTGCCATACCCCAACGGCCGCCGGTTGACGCACGGGCGTCAGGCGTGGCGGTCACGGCACCGCCGACCCGGCAGCGGTCACGGCGTGGCGCGCACCCGGCTGTGGTGGCGGCGGGCCTTGAGCCGGTTGCCGCAGCCCGTCATCGAGCACCACAGCCGCCTGCCGGTGCGTGAGACGTCCTGGAAGTGCAGCACGCACTCCGGGTTCGCGCACTTGCGGACGCGGTCCGGCGCCGCCTCGCGCACCACGACGAAGTCGCGCAGGCACGCCCAGGCCGCACGCCACCGCGGGTCGGGCACGTCGTCCCGCTCGACCCGGCCGCGCTCGTCGACCGCCAACCGCACCCGGCCGTGGTCCAGCAGGGCGTTGAGGGCGGCGTGGTCGGCCGGGTCCGCGATCACGGCGGCCACCGCGGCACGGGCCTCGCGCAGCGGTCGCCGCGACACGGGCCGGGCGGAGGGGAGCTCCCGGTCCGCGAGCCAAGCGACCGTGAGGTCGTCGTGGTCGAGCAGGTCGTAGGCGACACCGCCGACCACCCACCGGGTGTTCAGCAGGTCGATGCCCAGGGGTTGGTCCGCCAGCGGGCGCGCGGGCCAGCCCTTGGCCAGCAACGCGCCGGTCACGGCGTCATCGGCACCGAGCACCGGCTCCCCTTCCCTGGTCTAACCGTTCTGAGTCGCTTGACAGGTTAACACGGACCTGGTTGCCTGAGCGCCGTACCTAACCGTTCAAATGACTTAGAACGGTTAGATCCCTCGAGTCAGGAGCAGCCGATGACCTCGTACCGGTACGCCGACATCAGCGGGCAGCGCGTGTTCTACCGGGAGGCGGGCCACGCCGACGCCCCCGTCCTGGTGCTGCTGCACGGTTTCCCCACCAGCTCGCACATGTTCCGCGGGCTGATCGGGGAACTCGCCGACCGCTACCGCGTGATCGCGCCGGACCACGTCGGCTTCGGCCACAGCGCCGCGCCGTCGGTCGACGAGTTCGACTACACGTTCGACGCGCTCACCGACATCACCCTCGGCCTGCTGGAGCACCTCGGCGTGCGGCGGTTCGCGCTGTACGTCCAGGACTACGGCGCACCCATCGGCCTCAAGATCGCCTCACGCCACCCCGACCGCGTCACCGCCGTCATCACGCAGTCCGGCAACGCCTACACCGAGGGCTTCACCCCGTTCTGGGAGCCGCTGTTCGCCTACGCCACGAACCCCGGCCCCGACACCGAACCGGCGGTGCGGGCCCTGCTCACGCTCGACGCCACCCGCTGGCAGTACACCCACGGCGTCAAGGACCCGAGCCGGATCGACCCCGACACCTGGGCGCACGACCAGGCCCTGCTCGACCGGCCCGGCAACGCCGAGGTGCAACTGGCCCTGTTCCGGGACTACCGCAACAACCTCGACGCGTACCCGGCGTTCCAGCGGTACTTCCGCGAGACGCAGGTCCCGCTGCTCGCGGTGTGGGGGCGCCACGACGAGATCTTCGGCCCGGACGGCGCGCTGGCCTTCCGGCGCGACCTGCCCGAGGCCGAGATCCACCTGCTCGACACCGGCCACTTCGCGTTGGAGGACCAGTTGGACACCATCGCCGGGTACGTCCGCGGCTTCCTCGGGCGGGTCCTGGGCTGATCAGGCGGTCTGTGAGCGCTAACAGCGACAGCCGTCCCAGGTGCACAGCCTGCCTGTTATCGCTAACAGGCAGGCTTGCCCGCCTCAACCGGCCTGCGCTACGGTGCCCAGGAAGCGCTCCGGAGTCCGGCCGACCCGGCAGGCGACCGGAGGCGCGTCACGATTCTGCTCGCAAGGAGGCGAAGCATGAGTCCGCGCAGGCCGTTCGCTGCCGGGTCGAGACGCCGAGCCTCCCCGCTCCCAGCACCGCTGTAGTCCATTCAGGACACCAACGCCGCCGCGTCCAGTCCACCCCGAGAGCATCGAGGAAACCCGTGGCTGCACTGAGAAAACGCGTTTTCGCCACCTTCGTCACCGCGCTCGCCGTCACCGGCGTGACCGTCGTGGCCGCGCCGCCCGCGTCGGCCTACCCCGGACCAGGCGTGGTCACCGGCGACATCCGGGTGCACGACCCCAGCGTCGTCAAGAGGCCCGACGGCAGCTACCTCGTCGCGCACACCGCGGACGGCATCGGCCTGAAGACCTCGACCGACCGCACCGCCTTCCGCAACGCGGGCGCCGCCTTCCCCAACGGCGCCTCCTGGACCACCACCTACACCAACGGCAGCCGCAACCTCTGGGCGCCGGACATCTCCTACCGCAACGGGCAGTACTACCTGTACTACTCGGCCTCGTCGTTCGGCTCGAACCGGTCGGCGATCTTCCTGGCCACCAGCCCCAGCGGCAACGCGGGCACGTGGACCCACCGCGGCCTGGTCATCGAGACGCGCACCAGCGACAACTTCAACGCCATCGACCCCGACCTCGTCGTGGACGACCAGGGTCGCTGGTGGCTGAGCTTCGGCTCGTTCTGGTCGGGCCTGAAGATGATCGCGCTGAACCCGTCCACGGGCCTGCGCTCCGACTCCACGATCCGCGCCATCGCCGGGCGCAACGGCGGCGCGATCGAGGCGCCGAACATCGTCAAGCGCGGCAGCTACTACTACCTGTTCGTGTCGTTCGACTACTGCTGCCGCGGCGCGCAGAGCACCTACCGGATCATGGTCGGCCGGTCGACCAGCGTCACCGGCCCCTACGTCGCCCGCAACGGCACGGCCATGACCTCCGGCGGCGGCACGGAGATCCTCGCCGGCCAGGGCAGCGTCCACGGCACCGGGCACCAGGACGTGTTCTCGGACGTGGACAGCGACATCCTCGTCTACCACTACTACGGTGACGACGGCGCGTCCCGACTGGGCATCAACCTGCTGGCCTTCGATTCCGCAGGGTGGCCGTACGTCCGATGATCGCCGACCGGCCGTCCGCCACCGTCCGCCGCGGCTCGCGGTGGGCGGTGGCGACGGCCGCGGTCCGCGACGCCCGTTCGGCGGCCGCACGGCTTCCAAAGTGGGCATTGACGTTCGCGCAACCTGCTCGTAGCCTCCCGGAAAGCGCTTTCCCTGCTGCGCCGCGCGTCACGTCGGGAAGCGGTCGAGACCGGAGGGTTATCCGAATGGGTGCACTGAAACGTTTCAGAGGCCGAGTCCTGGCGACGTCGATGGTCGCGTTGTTGGCAGTCGCCTGCGGCGGCAGCGGCGACGGCGGCGGCGACGACGAGACCAAGGCCGGTCCCGCCACGCTGCGGTTCTCGTGGTGGGGGAACGCCGAGCGCGCCGAGTTGATGCAGAAGGCGATCGACCTCTTCCAGAGCAAGAACCCGGAGATCAAGGTCACGCCGAGCTTCCAGGAGTTCGAGGCGTACTGGCAGAAGATGGCCACCGAGACCGCGGGCGGCAACGCGCCCGACGTGATGCAGATGGACTTCGCCTACATCCGCGAGTACTCCGACCGCAACGCGCTCTACGACCTGAAGAAGCAGGACGGCAAGAACCTCGAGCTCGGTGACCTGCTCGAAGGGCTCAAGGGCGCGGGCGAGATCGACGGCAAGCTGTACGGCGTGCCGACGGGCGGCAACACGTGGGGCTACATCTACAACCCCGCGCTGTACGCCCAGGCGGGCGTCGAGGAGCCGAAGGAAGGCTGGACCTGGGACGACTACCGGGCCGCCGTGAAGACGATCGCGGAGAAGACCGGCGTGCCCGGCGGCGGCAACTACATCGGCAGCTACTACAACCTGGAGCTGCAGCTGCGCCAGGAGGGCAAGCAGCTCTACACCGAGGACGGCAAGCTCGGCTTCGACAAGCCGCGGTTGGCCGAGTTCCTCGAGGAGGGCAAGGCGCTGGCCGAGGCCAAGGTCACCCTGCCGATCGAGAAGGGCGTGCAGATCAAGCCCTCGCACGCGCTGGAGATGGACCTGATCGCCGGTGACCTCGGCTGGGACAACTTCATGGCCCGCTACGACAAGGGCGCCAAGGCGGAGTTGAAGCTGGGGCCGGTGCCGTCCGACAAGCCGGACGCCGGGGGGCAGTACCTGAAGCCGTCGATGCTGCTGAGCGTGTCGCAGAAGAGCGAGCACCCGGCGGCGGCGGCCAAGCTGGTGTCGTTCATGGTCAACGACCCGGAGGTCGGCAAGATCTTCGGCGCGAACCGCGGCCTGCCGCCGACGAACGCGCAGCGCGCGGCGGCGCAGCTCGAAGGCCCGCTGGCCGCCGTGGCGGCGTACGAGGACGGGTTGAAGGACAAGTTCGGCAAGACGCCTCCCGCGCCGCCCAAGGGCGCCGGGACGTTGGAGCAGGCGTTCATCCGGATCACCGAAGAGCTCCAGTACGGCCGCATCTCCGTGGACCAGGCGGTCGACCAGTTCTTCACCGAGGCGGAAGAGACCCTCGGGTCGTGAGCCGGGCGACGATCGCGCCGGAACGCGGCGCCGAGGTCGCCACGTCGCGGCAGGCGGGTGCGCGCAAGCGGACCCGCCTGCCGGGCGACGGCCTGGCGGGTTACCTGTTCCTGTCGCCGTGGATCATCGGGATCGTCCTGCTGACCCTCGGGCCGATGGTGACCTCGCTGTACCTCTCGTTCACCGACTACGACCTGTTCAACACCCCGACCTGGATCGGGTTGGAGAACTACCAGCGGATGTTCTCCGACGCGCGGTGGCTGCGGTCGGTCGAGGTCACCGCGATCTACGTGGCGCTGGCCGTGCCGATCAAGCTGGCCGCCGCGCTGGGCGTCGCCGTGCTGCTCAACGGCAAGCGCGCGGGTCAGGGCTTCTACCGGGCGGCGTTCTACGGGCCGTCGCTCATCGGCGGCAGCGTCGGCGTCGCGATCGTGTGGAAGATGATGTTCAGCGACGACTCGGTGGTCGACCAGCTGCTGCTGCGGTTCGGCATCGACACCGGCGGCTGGGCGGGCAACCCCGACTTCTCGCTGATGATGCTGGTGCTGCTGGCGACGTGGCAGCTCGGCGCGCCGATGGTGATCTTCCTGGCGGGGCTCAAGCAGGTGCCGCGGGAGCTGTACGAGGCGGCGGAGGTCGACGGGGCCGGCCGCGCGCGGCGGTTCTGGTCGATCACGCTGCCGATGATCTCGCCGGTGCTGTTCTTCAACCTGCTGCTGGAGACGATCAACGCCTTCCAGGTGTTCACGTCGGCGTACGTGGTCGGCGGGCCGAACGGGCAGCCGGCCGGCAGCACGCTGTTCTACACGATCTACCTGTTCGACCGCGGTTTCGGCGACTACCGCATGGGTTACGCGTCGGCGATGGCGTGGATGCTGCTGCTCGGGGTCGGCCTGGTCACCGTGTTCCTGTTCCGCACCGCACGGGGTTGGGTCTTCTACTCCGGGGACTCGGGGGACAAGCGATGAGGCAGTCGTTGACCAGGGTGGCGTGGCACGTCGGCGCGCTGGCCCTGCTGGCCGTCGTGCTGTACCCGATCGCGTGGGTGGCGGCGGCGACGTTCAAGCCGTCCGAGGCGATCGTCGGCAGCCTGCAGCTGTTGCCGACGGATCCGACGTTCGCGAACTACGAGCGGGTGTTCGAGGGCGTGGTCGGGATCGGCGTGGGCCGGTTCTTCTGGAACTCCGCCGTGCTGGCGGTGCTGTCGGTGGTGGGCACGGTCGCGTCGTCGGCGTTGGCGGCGTACGCGTTCGCCCGGTTGCGGTTCCGCGGTCGGACGGTGCTGTTCGGGATCATGATCGCGACGCTGCTGCTGCCGTTCCACGTGTTGATCATCCCGCAGTACGTGGTGTTCCAGAACCTCGACCTGGTGGACACGTACGTGCCGCTGCTGGCGGGCAAGTTCCTCGCGTCGGAGGCGTTCTTCGTGTTCTTGATCGTGCAGTTCATCCGGCAGCTGCCGCGTGAGCTGGACGAGTCGGCGAAGATCGACGGTGCGGGGCACTGGATCGTATTCTGGCACATCATCCTGCCGCTGTGCAGGCCGGCGCTGATCACCACGGCGATCTTCACGTTCATCTGGAGCTGGAACGACTTCTTCGGGCCGTTGATCTACCTGAGCACGCCGGACAAGTACCCCCTGCCGCTGGCGTTGCAGCTGTTCATCGACGAGTCGACGGGTTCGGACTTCGGGGCCTTGATGGCGATGTCGATGCTGGCGCTGGTGCCGGTGATCCTGTTCTTCTTGTTCTTCCAGCGGTTCCTGGTGGAGGGTGTGTCGACGTCGGGGTTGAAGGGGTGAGCCGGTGAGGCGGTTCTCGTTGTTCGGCGAGTGCCTGATGGCGGGGTTGCTCGTGCTGCTGGCCGCCCTGCCGGTGGTGACGCTGGTGCCGGCGCTCGCGGCCGGGTGCGCGCACATCAAGGCTCACGTCGACGGGGAGACCACGTCGGTCCGGTCGTTCTTCGAGCGGGTGCGGTCGGCGTTGCCCGGTGGGTGGGTGGTGTCGGTCGGGGTGGTCGGCGGCTTCGCCGTGCTGGTGGTGGACGTGGTGTTCTTGCGGACGCGGGTCGCCGGTGGCGGTGTCGTGGCCGTGGTGTGCGGGGTGGTGGCGGTCGGTCTGGCGGTGGTCGTGCTGCGTGCCGCGGCGTTGTGGGCGGTGGGTGCCCGGTGGCCGTCCGTGATGCGTGAGGCGGGGCGTCGTGCGGCGTCGGACTTCGGCGGCTCGTTGCTCTTGGTGATGTCACTGGCCGTGATGCTGATCGTGACGTGGCAACTGCCGCCACTCCTGCTCCCGATGGCCGGCTGCGTGCTGATGGCGGCCGTCGCCGTCGACCGCAGGCACAGCTCAGTCGCCAAACATCCACTTTCCCGCTAGACTGCCTCTGACCAGCGGTAACGCATCGACCCCCCGTCCACTATCGAGTGAATCTGAACTCGACCAACAATCGAAACGCCGTTATCGAAGCCCTGGAACGTCGGTTGGAACAACGAGGCCGGCAACCAACCCCCGCCCCGCCGAACCCGCAGCGGGCACCACCACCTACCCAACCCCGCGACCGAACGTAGCCGCCGGCCACCAACACAGACAGCCACCCCAAGCCGCCACACCCCCCGAGCCGCCACCCGGCCGGCGGGCCGGCCGGCTGGCTGGCTGGCCGGACACCTGACGCCTGACGCGCCTGTCATGTGACGCCTGACGCGTGATGCCTGACGCGTGATGCCTGACGCGTGATGCCTGACGCGTGATGCCTGACGCGTGATGCCTGACGCGTGATGCCTGACGCGTGATGCCTGACCGCCTGACGTCAGCCGGCAGCGGTCAGCGGCTCAGCGGGTCAGGTGCTGGCGCGGAGGATCAGGGTGGTCGGGTAGAAGGTTTGTGGTGGTGCGGGTTGGTGGTTGAGGACGGCGGTGGCGGCGGCGGTGGTGATGGCTTCGACCGGGTGCGTGGTGGTGGTGAGGCCGGGGTGGCTCAGGGCGGCGTAGGGGAGGTCGTCGAAGCCGGCGACGGCGATGTCGCCCGGCACGTCGACGCCCTTGCGGCGCAGGGCGGTCAGCGCGCCGAGGGCGGACAGGTCGCCGAGGGCGAAGATCGCGTCCGTGTCCGGCCAGCGGGTCAGGATTTCGGTGGTGGCGGATTCGCCCGTGGCTGCGGTGAAGTTGCCCGCGGCCAGGCGGGGTGGGGCTCCGGCGTCGGCGAGGGCGCGGTGGTAGGCGGTGAGGGCGCGTTCGGTGCACGGGAGCCACCGGGGGCCGGTGATCATGGCGATTCGGCGGCGGCCCGTGGTGAGCAGGTGTTCGATCACCTTCGTGGTGCCGGTGGAGTTGTCCACGTCGAAGGACGGCACGTGGCGGGTGCCGATGCCGATCGACGCGATCCGGCCCCGGGCGGACTTGGGGATCGTGGCCAGCGCCGGGGTGGTGGGGTTGACGACGATCACGCCGCCGATGTCGCGGTCGTCGGCCAACCTGCCCAGTTCGCCGGGATCGTGCAGTGGGAGCCAGTGGAGGGATACGCCGACCCCGCGTGCGGCGGCCGCGCCGGCGGTGGCGGCGGTTACGCGGGCTACGTAGGGGTCGTTCAGCACGTGCGAGGTTTGGCCGCCGACGGCTATCGCGACGCGGGTGCCGCTGCGGGTGGCCAGGGCGCGGGCAACGGGGTTGGGGGTGTAGCCCAGTTCGCGTGCGGCGGTGGCGACTCGGTGGCGCGCGGACGCTGAGGCCGGGCCGCGGACGCTCAGGGCGCGGGACGCGGTCGCCGGCGACACGCCGGCTCGGCGGGCCACGTCCGACAAGGTCGGCTCCTGCCCGTTCGGCGAGGTCGAATTCCGCCCGTTCGGCGAGATCGGCTCCTGCCCGTTCGGCCAGGTCGGCTCCCGCCCATCCGGTGAGATCGGCTCCCGTCCCTGCTCGGCCTTGGCCACGGGGGAAGTCTGCCAGGCCCCGCCCTTGTGGTGGAAGCGCTTCCACGTATGAGGTCACGGAAGCCGGGTCAGGGCTGGGTTCGGGGTCATGGCTGGGTCAGGACTGGGGGCGGGGCGGTGGGTTGGCAGGGCGCGAGGATCGGGACGGTAGGGGAAGGAAGTTGCATGTCGAGAGTCGAGGTGACGTCGGGTGGCGTCGGAGGGGCCGCTGCAGGGGTCGCGGTGACGTTCGGGCTCAACGGGGTCGCGGTGGCGTCCTGGTTCGCACGCGTCCCCGCCGCCCGCGACGCGTTGGGCCTCGGCGCGGGCGCGCTCGGGCTCCTCCTGCTGGCCATGTCGGCCGGCGCGACGCTGGCGATGCTCACCGCCGGCGAAGTGACCCACCGCCTCGGAGCCCGGCGAACGGTGTGCGCGTCGACCGTCGGAGTCGCCGCCGGGCTGGTGGTGGCGGGTGCGGCCATCGGCATCTGGCCCTCGGCGGCGGCGACGGCGGTCGGGTTGTTCCTCCTGGGGTACGGATCTGGCACGTGCAACGTGGCGATGAACGTCGAAGCGGCGGCGGTGGAGCGGGTGGTCGGGCGCACGGTCATGCCGCGGTTCCACGCGGTCTGGAGCCTGGGCACGGTGGTGGCCGCCGGGTTGGCCGCGGCGGCGGCCTCGCTGCGCCTGCCGGTGACGGCGCACCTGACGGGCGTCGCGGTCGTCACGTTGGCCGGCACGGTCGCGGCCGCGCGGTCGTTCCGGCACAGCACGAGCGACGCGATCGGCGAGAAGAGCGGTGTGCTGGCGGCCTGGCGTGAACCGCGCACGTTGCTGATCGGGTTGCTGGTGCTGGTGCTGGCCTTCACCGAGGGCACCGCGAACGACTGGGTAGCGGTGGCGTTCGTGGACGGCTACGCGTTCGGGCCGGCGGCGGGCGCGATCGTGTTCGGCGTGTTCGTGACCACGATGACGTTCGGCCGGGTGGTCGGCACGGTGGCGCTCGACCGGTGGGGACGGGTGCCGGTGCTGGTGGGCACGATGCTGCTGGCGATCACGGGGACGACCCTGGCGGTGCTGGGCGGCTCGCCGGCGGTGGCGGTGGCCGGGGTGGCGTTGTGGGGCCTGGGCACGTCACTCGGCTTCCCGGTCGGCATGAGCGCCGCCGCCGACGAGGAGGACCGGGCGGCCGCACGGGTCAGCGTGGTCGCGGTGATCGGCTACACCGCGTTCCTGGCCGGGCCGCCGGTCGTCGGCCTGCTCGGGGACCAGGTCGGCGTCCTCCGGGCGCTGCTGGTCGTGCCGCTGCTGCTGCTACCGGCGCTCGCCCTGGTCCCCGTCCTCCGCCCTATTCGGTCCGCAAAGCCCTTGCCGTAGACGTCTTCGCCGCCCACGTGGCCGGCGGCACGGCGCCCACGACCGCGATCAGCGAGCCGCCGATGGCCAGCAGGAGCAGCGTCAGCGGGTCGTGCACGGCGAAGACCGACGCGGGCAGGCCGATCCCGGCGCTCTCCCCCATCGCCGGCAGCACGGCCCGGTGCAGCGCGACCCCGGCGGGCACGCCGACCACACCGCCGACCACCCCGATCAGCACGACGGAGGCGATCACCATCGCGATGGTCTGCCGGGGCGTCATGCCGAGCGCCTTGTGGACGCCCAGGTCCCGGATCCGTTCCCGGGTGTCGAGCACGACGGCGTTCAGCACGCCCATGGCGGCCACCGCGACGAGCATCAGCGTGAGGATCGTGGTCAGGCTGTTGATCAGGATGACGGTGTCGCTGGCCTGGTTGGACCGACCGGGCCGCGCGGTGGCGCCGAGCGGCTTCAGCGCCGTGTTCAGCCCTTCGACGTAGGAGGTGACGTCGGTGCCCGGCCGGACCGCGATGTAGTGGCTGGTGTCCGTCGACCCGGACGTGAACGTGGCCGCGTCGGTCAGCACCACCATGCCGTCGTTGCCCATCTCGAAGACGTCGCCGACGATCCGCACGGTGACCGACTTCTCGCCGTCGTTCAGCGTCACGGTGTCGCCGACGCGGGTGCCGGTGGCGGTGAGGAACGGCGTCGGCGCGACGGCTTCGCCCGGCCCCGTGAACCACCGGCCGGACACCAGCTGGTAGCCGTCCCAGGTGGCGTCACCGGTGAACGACACGAGCTCGGTCGCGCCGGCCACGCCGCTGACGGTCACCCGCGTCCGGCTGGTGCGGTAGTGCGCGCGCGTCCCGGCCTGGGCGCTGATGGCGTCCGAGACCGCGGCCGGGTCGGCCTCCGGCTTCCTCGGATGGACACCAGGACCAGGGCCAGGACCGGAACCACCCGGCCCGTCCACGCCGATCGTCACGTCGGCCGAGTTGTGGTTGCGGGCGATCTGGAGCTGGTTGAGCGAGGACGCCAACCCGACCGCGAACGTGACCGCGGTGGCGCCGAACAGCACGGCCGCCACCATCGCCAGCGCCCGGGCGGGCCGCGCGAACGGGCGGGCCAGGCCGAGGCCGACGGGTCGCGGCACGGCCAGTCGGGCGGTCAGCCTGGCGGCCCACCGGCCGCGGCCGGGGCGCGGGGTGCGGCCGACGGCGATCGCGTCCACCGTGCGCAACCGACCGGCGCGCAACGCGCTCGCCCACGCCGTCACCGACACCAGTGCCAACGCGGCGACGACCACCACGACGTCCACCCACGGGGCCACGGTCAACCGCACTGCGCCGTAGACGTCCTCGGTCTCGGCCAGCACGGGGATCGCGAGCAGGTTGCCCGCCACGACACCGATCGCGGTGCCGACCGCCGCCGGGATCAGGGCCTGCGCCAGGTACGCCCACACGACCTGCGCCGGGGTGAAGCCGAGCGCTTTGAGGATGCCGATCCGCCGCGTCCCCGCGCCGACCGCGCCCGCGACCACGTTGCCGACCACGAGCAACGACATGACCAGCCCCAGCACGCCGAACGCGACCAGGAACGGCACGAACACCGCGATGCTGCGGTCGGCCGCCCGCTTGAGCACCAGCCACGACTGCGAGCCGGTCATCGCGCCCTCGGGCAACGCCGCCGTCACCGCCGCACGGCCCGCGTCGACCTGCTCGGCGGTGGCGGCGGACGCGAAGCGGTACAGCACCTGGTAGCCACCGGGCGAGGTGATCCAGGACGGTGGCACCCAGCCGTCGGCGGTGCGGCTGACCGAGCGGGCCACGCCGACCACGGTCAACGTCGAGCCGTCGGCGAGGGGTATCCGGCGGCCGACGCCGGAGCCGGTCGGCGAGTGCGCGTGCGGGCTGTCGGCGGACACCACGACCTCGCCCGGCGCGTCGGCCCACTCCCCGTCGGTCAACGTCACCGCGTCCACCGGTCCGTCGCCGGGTTCGGCCCGGCCCACCACGGTCAGCGGCGCGGGGTCGCCGGGTCCCTCATCGCTCGGCGTGACCGAGGTGGTCGGGAACGGCCCGGCCGACGCGGTGACGCCCGTGACGGGCGCCGACAGCTGCTCCGGTGTCACCTTGCCCGCGTCGAACTGCGCCGACAGGTGCGCGCCGCGCTGCGCGGCGAACGCGTCGTCGAACGGCGCGGTGGACGCCACCAGCAGCGACCCGCCGAGCACGGACGAGGTGACGGCCATCGTGGTGGCGAGCCCGATCACCGCGGTCTGCACGCGGCGCCGTGCCACGCCCGAGCGCACGACCCGTCCCAGCCCGCTCATCGGGTCGGCTCCACGGCGACGTCGCCGGCGATGCGGCCGTCGACGAGCTGGATCGTGCGGCGCGTGCACGACCGCGCCAGCGCCAGGTCGTGGGTGACCACCACGAGGGTCTGGCCGTCGGCGTTCAGCTCGGTGAGCAGCGCGCTGACGTCCTCGCCGGAGGCGGTGTCGAGCGCGCCGGTCGGTTCGTCGGCGAGCAGCAGCGCGGGCCGGTTCATCAACGCCCGCGCGACCGCGACCCGCTGGCGTTCGCCGCCGGACAGGCGTCCGGGGTAGGCGTTGGCGTGCCGGGCGACGCCGAGCTGGTCGAGCAGCTCGGCCGCGCGCTTGGCCGCTTCGCCGCGCGCCATGCCCGCCAGTTGTGCGGGCAGGACGACGTTGTCGGCCACGGTCAGGTCGTCGAGCAGGTTGAAGAACTGGAACACCATGCCGATCCGGGCCCGCCGGTAGCGCGCGGACGCGGCCTCGCCCAGGCCGTCGACCCGCTCGCCGGCCACGGTGACGATGCCGGTGTCGGGCCGGTCGAGGCCCGCGATCAGGTTGAGCAGCGTGGACTTGCCGCTGCCGGACGGGCCGAGGACCGCGACGGCCTCCCCGGCCCGCACGGTCAGCGTCACGTCGTCCAACGCCGGTGGCCCGTCGTCGTACCTGCGGCTCACGTCGCGCAGTTCGATCACCGGCGTGGTCATGGTCGGCTCCCTGGTTCGTCCTCGATGTGGCGCGGTGGACGCTAGGAGCGGCGCGGAGCCGGGCGCGTCGGTCGGCCGGGGCATTTCCGGTACCCCGCCGGGATGAGGGCGGCGCGGTGTCATCCCTGCGATGTAGTCGAGCGGTGGAGGCGGGGTGGTCGCCCGGGTGGATGTCCGGTGGCCGGCGGTCGGTGAGAATGGCCGGGTGACGAACGCGGCGGTGGTGGACCGACTGCGGGCCTGGGCCGCCCTGGTGGTGCTGCCGACGGGTCCGCTGCCGCGGCCCGCGGTGCGCAACTACGTGTTCGACGCGGTGGTGGCGCTGGTGGTCGGGATCGCCTCGGTGCGGTTCGCGGTCGACTCGCAGGACGTGCCCGCGCCCGTCCTGATCGGTGGTCTGCCGCAACCGTTGCCCGTACCGCCGCCGCAACCCGACACGTTGTTCGGCGCGGTGGTCATCGCGGTGGCGGCGGCGGTGGCGTTGGCGCTGCGTCGCCGTTATCCGCTGGCCGTGCTGTGGGTGGTGCTGTACGCGACGTTGGCGGCGCCGTCGGACACGCCGCGGCTCACGTTCTACGCCTGCGTCATCGCCGCCTACTCGGCCGCCGCGTACAGCCCGCACCGGCCGCCTGCGTTGGCGAGCCTGCTGGTGACGGTGCTGGTGGTGGCGGTGTTCCGGGACTCCGAGCTGCCGGTGGTGCCGAACGAGTACGTGCCGCTGCTGATCCTGGTGCCGCTGATCGTGGCGGCGAACGGCCTGCGCACGTGGAAGGTCCGCACGGACGAGGGCCGGGCGCAGGTCTCGGCGCTGGAACGCGAGCAGGCCGAGGCGTTGCACCGGGCGGTCGAGCACGAACGGGCCCGCATCGCCCGCGAGCTGCACGACGTGGTGACGCACCACGTCAGCGTGATGACGATCCAGGCGGGCGCGGCGCGCAAGGTGATGGGCTCCTCCCCCGGGCAGGCGCAGGAGGCGTTGCTCGCGGTCGAGGCGGGCGGACGGGCGGCGATGACGGAGTTGCGGCACGTGATGGGGCTGTTGACGGTGGACGGCGCGGACCCGGCCGACCTCGCGCCGCAGCCGGGGCTCGACCAGCTGGCGGCCCTGGTCGACCGGCTCCGGGACACCGGGGTGCCGGTCGGGACGAGGGTGACCGGGCAGCCGCGCCCGCTGCCGTCGGGGGTGGAGCTGGCCGCCTACCGGGTGGTGCAGGAGGCGTTGACGAACGCGGTCAAGCACGCCTCCGGCGGGTCGGCCGAGGTGACCGTGGACTACGGCGTCGACCACCTCCGGGTGGAGGTGGTCGACACCGGCGGCGAGCCCGGTCCGGGTGCGGCGGCGGGCAACGGGCACGGGTTGATCGGCCTGCGGGAGCGGTTGGCCGTCTACGGCGGCACGTTGGACGCCGGCCCGCGGCCCGGCGGCGGCTACCACGTGACCGCGTCGATCCCGGTGGAGGCGCCGTGAGCGCCCCGCTGCGGGTGGTGGTCGCCGACGACCAGGTGCTGGTGCGCACCGGTTTCCGGATGATCCTCACCGCCGACGGCATCGACGTGGTCGGTGAGGCCACCAACGGCCTGGAGGCCGTGGAGGCGGTGCGGCGGACCGTGCCGGACGTGGTGCTGATGGACATCCGGATGCCGGAGCTGGACGGCCTGGAGGCCACCCGCCGGATCCTGACCGGCGCGGAGCCCGAGCCGCGGGTGATCATCCTGACCACGTTCGACCTCGACCACTACGTCTACGCCGCGTTGTCGGCCGGTGCGAGCGGGTTCCTGCTCAAGGACGTGACGCCGGAGCACCTGGTCGCCTCGGTGCGGATGGTGCGCTCCGGCGACGCGTTGCTGGCGCCCGCCATCACCCGCCGCCTGGTGGAGCGGTTCGCGAACCGGGGTGCGGACACCGCGTCGTTGCACCGCGACCTGGCCGCGTTGACCCCGCGTGAGCTGGAGGTGCTGCGCCTGCTGGCGCGCGGGCTGAGCAACGCCGAGCTGGCCGGGAACCTGCACCTGTCCGAGGCGACGGTGAAGACGCACGTGGCGCGCATCCTGGCCAAGCTGGGCCTGCGCGACCGCGTGCAGGCCGTCGTCGTGGCCTACGAGACCGGGCTGGTCACGCCCAGCGGGCAGGGTTGACGGCTCAGCCGAGGAACCGCACGTCCGGGTGCCGGTCGGACGGTCCGTCGAGCAGGCGTTGCGGCCGGTGGCGCAGGTGCTGGTTGAAGAACGCGGTCAGGTAGGCGCGTTGGGCGGCGGTGCTGCGGGCGGGGTCGACCGTGCCGACGATCGGCGCCGTCACCGCCGGGTCGAGGCCCAGGTGGGCAGCCAGCGGCGGCACCAGCGACTGGTGGTCGGTGAACGACGAGTGCTCGCCGGCCGGCAGGTGCAGCTGCCGCACCCAGCCGCGGTGGTTGGCCAGGAATGCCTGCCACGACAGGTCGGAGGCCGCGCTGTGGTCGCCCGCGCTCATCAGCAGGAACGGCCGGTCCAGGCCTTCGTCGGCGACCCGGCCGAAGTCCCCCGCGGTCTGGTCGTAGGCCATGCTGCCGTCGAGGTTCGCGCCCGCGTCGATCCGGCGGTCGGACACCATGGTCTCGCCCGTGGTGAACCCGCCCGCCGAGTGGCCGAGCATGCCGACCCGGGACAGGTCGAGCGACCGGGCGAGGTTCGGCGGCAGGCGGCGTCGGCCGGCGTCCGGGTTGCCGCCGGCGGCGAGGACTTCCAGCTGGTCGAGCACGAAGCTCGTGTCGCGCGCGCGGGTGGCCATCAACTTCTTGTTGACGTCGATCGTCAGCGGTGGCACGGCGCGCGGCGCGACCTGGCCGTCGGGGAACTGGACGGCGAGCGGTTCGTGGGTGTGGTCGATGGCGACGACCACGTATCCCTTGCCGGCCAACTGCTCCATGAGGCCGGTGCCCAGGGCGCGCGGGTTGCCGCGGCCCGGCGAGTACAGCACGACGGGCCGTCGACCGGGGACGGCGGGCACGTCGGGGACCGAGTGGGTGGCGAAGCCGTAGTCCAGTTCGGCCGGGTCGATGCGCAGGGCCCTGGCGTCGCTCGCGGCGACCGCTTCGGCGACGGCGGGCGGCATGAACGGCGCCGCGTCGTCGGCGCTCGGCGCGGCGGGCGTGGCCGGATACCGGACGGTGACCATCAGTTCCCTGGTGGTGTCCGGCAGCCACGGGTCCGGGCGGGCGTGGTCGACGAGGTGCAGTTCGGTGGTCCCGACCGCGTAAGGGCCGGTGGGTGCGGGGAGTTCGAACCGCACCGGCGACGGTGAAGCCGCCGCGGGCACGGCGGTGGCCAGCGCCACGCCGGCGAGCAGGGCCGGCACGAGCAATCGTTGTCCAGTCACCAGGCGAACTTAGGGCGGCTCGTCCGCGTGCCGGATCAGGATGATCACCCAGCGGCACCCTGAGGCAGCCACTAGGTGACGTCACCGTCAGTCCATTGTGGACTTCTTCAGTTCCTCGGCGATCTCCCGCGCCTGGCGGCGGTGTTCGGCGGCCCGCTCGTGCCGGCCGAGCGCGGCGGCGAGGGTGGCGAGGTGGTCCGCGGTCGGGCCGAACGAGACCAGGCCGCTGCCCGCGCCGGCGAGTTCACCGGCCGCCGGGAGGAGCCGGTCGTAGAGGCGCTCGATGGTCGGCCGGTCCCCCGCTTCGACCGCGATCACGGCGTGCAGGCACGTCCGGGCCTCGAACAGCAGGTCGTGCGGCGAATCGGGGACGACGGCCGCGAGGGCTTCGGCCCGCCTGCCCCGGGCGAGCAGGGCGACCGGGCGTGCCCACGGCTCGTACGGGCCCCAGTCGTCGTCCGGCACGTCGCCGAGGCCGAGCAGCGCGAGCGGCAGGATGCCGCGTTCCAGACCCGGCATCCCGGCGCCGGAGAGGCGGGACGCGGCGGCGCGGTAGGCGGCCCTGGCCTCGTCGCGCCGCCCGGTCACGGCCAGGCGCAGCGCGGCGTACCAGGTGGTGAAGACGCCGACCAGCGGCAGGTCGTGCCGTTCGGCGAGCGCGTCGGCCGCGGCGGCGTGCCGGTCGGCGGCGGCCAGGTCGGCGAGCGCGGCGTGGGACTGCACGAGGATCAGGTGGGCGAGCACCTCGAACGTGACCAGGCCGTGGCGGGCGGAGAGGTCGAGCAGCTCGGCGCCGATCCGGGCCCGGTCGGGGGCGAGGCCCGCCCGGTGGAACGTCTGCAGGAACCGGCCGTTGAGCGCCAGGGCCAGCAACGACGGGTCGGCCAGGTCGCGGGCGATCGCCTCGGCTTCGAGCGCGGCGTCCCGGCCGCGTCGTTCGGCGTCGGCGCGTCGTTCCACGGCGATGGTGATCAGGAGGCGGGCGCGTTCGGCCTCGTGACCCGGTGGCAGGGCGGCCAGCGCGCGTTCGGCGGCCTCGGTGAGGCGGGCGGACAGGGCTTCGTCGTCGTTGGTGGTCCAGAGCGCGGGCACGTCGAACGAGCCGATCGTGCGGGCGGTCAGCACCGGGTCGCCTTCCACCTCGGCGACGGCCTCCGCCCGGTGCCGGCGGGCCTGCTCCAGGTCGCCGGTCACGGCCAGTGCCCGCACCAGGCCCATCACGGCTCCGAGGCGGTCCTGTCCGGTCCGCGCCAGCGTCTCGCGCCACCACGTGGCCGCTTGGTGCGGCGCGGACCGGCGTTCGGCGCGTTCGGCCGCGGCCCGGGTGTAGCGCGCGGTGCGTTCGGCGGTGGCCCGGTTGCCGGCGCGCAGGAGGTGCTGCGCGATGGCTTCGACGTCGTCGGGGTGCGCCTGCTCGATCACGTCGGCCGCCGCGGCGTGCCACCGGGCCCGGCGGGCGTGCGCGATGTCGTCGTACAGCGTTTCGTGCACGAGCGCGTGGGCGAACCGCAGGCGGTCGGCGTCCGGTTCGACCAGGAACCCCGCGAGCAGCGCCGACTCGACGGAGTCCAGCACCGCCTCCTCGTCACCGGCGAGCGGGATCAGCACGTCCAGGTCGACCTCCTGGCCGAGGACCGACGCCTGGCGCAAATGGGTCCGCGCGGTCCCGGTGAGCTGGGCGAGGCGGTGGCGCAGGACGTCGCGGACGCCGGCGGGGACGGTGCGCAGGGCCGGATCGGTCTCCCAGAGGCGGGTCAGCTCGCGGACGAAGAACGGGTTGCCCGCGCTGCGGGTGTGGATCGCGCGGACGTCGGCGTCGGTCGGCTCGCGGTCGGTGGTGGCCTCGACCAGTTCGCGCACCTGGGGCTCGGTCAGGCCGCCCAGGTAGACGCGGGTCGGCTCGGTGCGGGCGGCCCGGCCGAGGGCCTCGGTCAGGGCGGCGGAGATGTCGGTGGAGCGGTAGGTGGCGACGATCAGCACGCGTCCGGCGTCGGGGTCGGCGGCCAGCGACGTCACCAGGGCGAGGGTGTCCTCGTCGGCCCAGTGCAGGTCGTCGAACACCAGCAAGACCCGCTGCCCGAGCCCGGCCAGGGACGCGGCGACCGCGCGGTGCCGCTCGAACCGGCCGGCGGGCGGGTCCGCGTCCAGCGCAAGCGTTTCCGCCATCCGCGTCCACGGCCAGGCGGCGGGCGCGTCCTCGGTGGACGCGCCCCACGCGGTCGCCCAGCCGGCGGCGGCGAGCCGTGCGGTCAGCTCCTCGGCCAACGCCGTCTTGCCCGCCCCGGCCGTGCCCGAGATCAACGCCAGCCGCCGGCCCGCGCGGGCGGCCCGCTCCAGCTCGGCCAGCTCGGCCACGCGGCCGATGAACGGGCTGGAGCGGGCGGGCGGCGGTTCGGGCGCGAGGGCCGGCGACTGGGTGAGGATGTCGGTCTCGAGCTGCCGGAGGGCGTGGCCGGGGTCCACGCCGAGTTCCACCCGCAGCACCTCGCGGGACTGGCGCAGCGTGGCCAGCGCCTCGCCCTGGCGCCCGGTCCGGTAGAGCGCGAGGGCGAGCAGCCGTCGGCCGTCCTCCCGCAACGGGTGCGCGGCGACGTGCGCCCGCAGGTCCGGCACCGACTCCGCGGCCAGGCCCAGCGCCAGCGCCGCCTCCGCCCGCCGTTCGACGGCCAGCAGCCGCACCTCGTCGAGCCTCGCGGCCTCGCCCAGCGCCCACGGCCGGTCGGCGAACTCCGCGTAGGCGGGGCCGCGCCAGAGTTCGAGCACGTCGTCGAGCAGCGCCTTCGCGTTCCCGGGCCGGCCGTCGGCCAGCAACCGGGCCGCCTCGCCGACCGCCTCCTCGAACCGCCGGGCGTCGACCTCGTCCGCCCGCAGCGCGTACCCCGGCGGCACGGTCACCAGCAGCCGGGCCGGCGTCCGGGGCGGGCGGTCCGGTTCGAGGGCCTTGCGCAGCGCGCCGACGAACGTCTGCACGGCGCCGAGCGCACCGTCCGGCGCGTCGTCGCCCCAGAGGTCGTCGATCAGCCGCGTGACCGGCACCACCCGGCCCCTGGCGACCAGCAGGCGTGCCAGCACGGCGCGGTGCCGCGGCCCCTTGAGGTCGAGCGGCCCGCGTTCGCCCACGGCCTCCAGCGGGCCCAGCACCCGGAAACGCACCATCGCCGACAACGTATCCGACCTGGTCGGCGGCTGCCTCGCGGTGCTGACCGGTTGCTGATCGAGCGCTGATCGGGGCCGCCCAGAGTGGGTCGGGCAACCGCACCACACCCCCGGAACGGAGCTTCACACGATGTTCAGCAGGCAGCGCGTCACCGTCGCCGACGGCGTGGCGCTCAACGTCGCCGTGGCAGGCTCGGGCAGCCCCGTCGTGCTGCTGCACGGCTTCCCGCAGACCCACCTGATGTGGCGGCACGTCGCCGCCGACCTGGCCGCCGACCACACGGTCATCTGCCCCGACCTGCGCGGGTACGGCGACAGCGACAAGCCGGCCGACGACGGTCGGGCGTACTCGAAGCGCACGATGGCCGCCGACGTCGTCGCCCTGGCCCGCGCGCTCGGGCACGAGCGGTTCGCGCTGGCGGGCCACGACCGGGGCGCGCTGGTCGCCATCCGCGCCGGGCTCGACCACCCCGACGCGGTCACGCACCTGGCCTCGCTGGACGTGCTGCCGACCCTCGACATGTGGGACGTCATGCACGGCGCCACCGCGGCCATCGGCTTCCACCTGTACCTGATGGCCCAGCCGCCCGGTCTGCCCGAGGCCATGATCGGCGCGTCGGCGGACGCGTTCTTCGGCCACTTCCTGGACGTCTGGGCCAACGACCCGGCCGCGATCCCGGCCGACGTCCGCGCCGCGTACCTGAAGGCGTCCCGGGAGGCGGTCCCGTCGATCGTCGCCGACTACCGGGCGTCCGCCACCGTGGACGTCGAGCACGACCTGGCCGACCGGGAGGCGGGCAACCGGCTGCGCATGCCGGTGACCGTGCTGCAGCAGGACTGGGGCTCGGCGCTCGGGTTCGACGCCGCCGGCCGGTGGCGGGAGTGGGCGGCGGACTTGGAGCACCGGACCGTCACGTGCGGTCACTTCATGGCCGAAGAGGCGCCCGGTGAGGTCGTCAAGGCGTTGCGCGACCTGCTCGCGCGTTAGGCCCGGGTTGTCGGGCGCCGCGTGTGGGATGTCGGTGTCGGTGGCACGCTTCGGGGCGTGGTCGACTTCCCCGACGGCGTGCTGCTGACCGACGACGCGGCGCTCGACTGGGCCGCGGACGACTTCGGGCACGTCGTGCGGCAGCGGCCGGTCGGTGTGCTGCGCACGACGTCCGCCGACGACGTCACGGCCGTGGTGCGACTGGCCCGGGCGCACGGCCTCACCGTCGTGCCTCGGGCCGAAGGCCACTCGACCGGCGGACAGGCGCAGGCGCCGGGCGGGATCGTGCTGGACCTGACCGGCTTCCGGACCGTGCACCGGGTGACGCCCGAGCACGCCGTCGTGGACGCCGGTGCGCGGTGGAGTGACGTGCTCGCGGCCACGTTGCCACTCGGCGTGACGCCGCCCGTGCTGACCGACTACCTCGACCTGTCCGTCGGCGGCACGTTGTCCGTCGGCGGTCTCGGCGGGGCCGGCCACCACTTCGGGGCGCAGACGGACAACGTGCTCGACCTGGACGTCGTCACGCCCGACGGCGAGCGGGTGACGTGCTCGCCGACCCGTCACCCGGACGTGTTCGACGCCGTGCGCGCGGGCCGCGGTCGGCGTGGCGTGGTCCTGCGGGCGACGTTGCGGCTGGTGCCGGCGCACACCCACGCCCGGTGCTTCCGGCTCCGGTACGACCGGGTGGCCGACTTCCTGCACGACCAGCGGCTGCTGATGGCCGAACGCCGGTTCGACCACCTGGAAGGGCGGGCCAAGCCGGACGGCGCCCGGTGGACGTTCCGGATCGACGCCACGGCGTACTTCACACCGCCGATGCCGCCGCCGGAGCCGTTGGACGGGCTGCGGGACCGGCGTGCGGCGGCCGAGGTCGACACCGTCACGTACCGGCGTTTCGCCAACCGGATGGCCGACGACGTCGCCGTGCTGCGGGACCTCGGCCCGTGGGGGTGGCCGCACCCGTGGCTGAACGTGCTGCTGCCGGACTCCGCGGCCGAGGCCGTGCTGGCGGAGTCGTTGGCCGGGCTCACCGTCGGCGAGACCGGCGTGGTGCTCGTCTACCCCTTGCCACGGGCCCGTTTCCGCACGCCCGGCCTCCGCTTGCCGGACAGCCCGACCGTGTTCCTGCTGGCGCTGCTGCGCACCGCCGACTCACCTTCCGCCCTGCGCGCCATGGTCGAGCACAACGAGTACGTGCGCCGCCTGTCCGCCGCCGCGGGCGGCACCACCTACCTCCCCTGACCCCGCGTGTCCTGCCTTCGGGGCACGCGGGATCAGGGGAGGGGTCACTCCGGACGGTGGGGTTCGGAGGGCTGGGCACGCCGGGCGCGCAGCGAGCCGGGACGCGCCTTCACCGACGGGTCGCGCCGCGTCCTGGCCAGGCTCGCCACGGTCACCACCGTCAGCACCACGACGATCACGCCGAGGCTGAGCAGCGTCGGCACCTCCGGCACGCGCGGGTCGAGGTCCTGGTGCGCCCAGTGCAGGATCAGCTTCACCCCGATGAACGCCAGGATCAGCGACAGCCCCGTCGACAGGTACACCAACCGGTCGAGCAAACCCTTGACCAGGAAGAACAACGCCCGCAACCCGAGCAGCGCGAACGCGTTGGCGACGAACACGACGTACGGCTCGGACGTGATCCCGAAGACCGCCGGGATCGAGTCCAGCGCGAACAGCACGTCGATGCTGCCGATCGCCAGCAGCACCAGCAACAGCGGCGTGGCCATCCGCCGGCCCCCGGCGCGGGTGAACAGCTTCCCGCCCTCGTAGTCGTCGGTGATCGGCAGCACCCGGCGCGCGGTCCTCACCACGACGTTGTCCTCGACGTCCGGGTCCTCGTCCCGGTGCCGGAACAGCTGCACGGCCGTGTAGAGCAGCAGCAGGCCGAACAGCAGGAACACGAACGAGAACAACGCCAACAGCGTCGCGCCGACCGCGATGAACACCCCGCGCAGCGCCAGCGCCAGCACGATGCCGAACGTCAGCACCTTGTGCTGGTGCGCCTCCGGCACGGCGAACGTCGACATGATGATCACGAACACGAACAGGTTGTCGACCGACAGGCTCTTCTCCACCAGGTAGCCGACGAAGTACTCGGTGCCGGCCTGCCCACCGTGCGCCAGCGTGAACCAGACGCCGAACAGCAGCGCGAAGAGCACGTAGAACACCGACCAGGCGGTCGCCTCGCCGATCTTGACGCGGTGCGGGCGCACGACCGCCAGCACCAGGTCCACCGCCAGTAGCACGAGGACCAGGCCGATGGTGAGCGCCCAGGTGAGACCTCCGATGTCCGCCACGATCAGCGGGCGCGGTCAAGGTCAAGGCCGCGTCCAAGGCCACGGTCGCGGTCGAGGTGGTCGGAGGTGGGTGGGATCGGTGGCGGGATCGGCTTCGGTGGCACCGGCTCGGGTCCGGACGGCTGCGGCCGGCGCGGGATCGGATCCGGGGTCAGCGGGTCGGGCGGGTCCGGTTCGTGGTCACGATGCGGTGGGGTCGCCGCGGTCCGCTGGTGGTCGCGGAGAGCCTGGTCAGACCGGACGGACAGGTCCGGTCCGTGGTCGCGGAGTTGCGGGTTCACGCGTCCCCTCCTCGTGGGGTCGTGGTGTCGTGGTCGCGGTGGACGATCGCGACCGAGCACGGCGCGTGGTAGAGCACGGCGTGGCTCACCGAGCCGAGCAGCGCGCGGCGGACCGCGCCACGGCCGTGACTGCCCACCACGAGCAGGTCGGCGTCGCGGGCGTGCTCCAGCAACGCGTGCGCCGGACCGTCGAAGGCCACCGCCCGGCTCACCCGCACCTCCGGGCGCGCCTCGCGGTGTCCGGCCAGGGTCCGCTCCACCAGCGCCTCCGCCTCGGCCTCCACCTGCCCCAGGTCCGACCGCGCCGCCCAGATCGGGGCCACGGCCTCCACCGGCAGGTCGGCCCACGCGTGCACAGCGAGCAGGTCGCGCCCGTGCCGCCCGGCGAAGTCGAACGCGAAGCCGAGGGCGCGCTCGCTCGTCGGCGACCCGTCCACCCCGACGACCACCCGGCCGTCACCACCGCCGTCGCCGCGGGCCACGACGACCGGTCGGCGGTGGGCGTTCACCAGGTCCGCGGTGGTCGAGCCGAGCAGCGCCCTGGACAGCCCGGAACGCCCGGACGAGCCGACGACGAGCAGTTCGGCGTCACGGGCGAGCGCGCTCAACGCGTCGGCCGGGTGGCCGTGCTCCAGCCGGGTCCGCACCTCCAGGCCCGCGCACAACCGCTCGCACTCGGCGGCCACGGCGCCCAGCTCTTCCTCGGCGTACCCGCGCACCGCCTCCTCGGTCATCGCCTCGGGCAGCGGCACGGTCATCGACGTCAACGCCAGGTCCGGCATCGGCACGCGCAGGACGTCCACCACGAGCAACGCGCACCCGCGGCTCGCGGCCTCCCGAGCCGCCCAGAACGCCGCCAGCCGCGCCTGCTCCGAACCGTCGAACCCGACCACGACCGCGCCGCGACCGTCGCCGTTGGGCGGGTCGGCCATGCCACCACCTCCGATGTCCCCGGAGACCGGAGGAGTACCCGGCGTGCGGATGGCGTAACCGATGCCGCGTCCACGCCAGGCGTAACGCCGAGCCGGACGGGGACGACGCCACGGTCACAACGGAGGTCCAGCGAGGGGGCGTCGTCCATGACCGATCGGCCTTGGCAGGGTGAGGAGCTCGCCATCGACACGACCGAGGTGCACGGCCTCCCGGTCACGCGTGTCACCGGCGAGGTCGACCTGGCGGGTGTCGACCTGATCCGCGCCGAGCTGGACGTGCAGCTGGAGCTGCGGCCACCGGTGCTGGTGGTGGACCTGACCGACGTGACCATCCTCGGCTCGCTCGGCATCTCGGCCCTGTTGGACGCCCACCACCGCGCGGTCGCGGCCGGTGTCCGGTTCGCGGTCGTGGCGAGCCGGCGGTCGGTGGTCCACCCCTTGCGGCTCACCGAGGTCGACCGGGTGCTGACCGTGGTGCCGACGCTCGACCAGGTGGTCGCCGGCTGACACCACCGGGTGTCGCCCGGCCGTGCCGCGGGTAGCCCGACGTGTGGCGTCGTTGCCCATCGCCCGGGAGTTCACCGCGTTCGGCCTCTCGCACTGGGTCGTGCTCGGGCTGTTCGCGGTGGGCGCCGCGGCCGTGGTGGTGTTGGGCCGCACGCGCCCGTCACGCCGCTTCTCGCGTGTGTTCGCCGCGATCGTGCTGCTGCTCCAGGTCGGCATCCACACCTACCTGATGCTGCCGCCGCGCTGGAACGTCCAGTACTCGCTGCCGTTGCAGCTGTCCGACCTGGCGGGGCCGATCGCCGCCTACGCGTTGTGGTCGCAACGGCGGTGGGCGTTCGCGCTCACGTACTACTGGGGCCTGACGTTGAGCGTCCAGGCGCTGATCACGCCCGTGCTGCGGGTCGACTTCCCGGACCTCGGCTTCCTGCTGTTCTGGGCCACCCACCTGTTCGTCGTCTGGGCCGCCGTCTACCTGACGTGGGGCCTGGGGCTGCGGCCCGACTGGCGCGGCTACCGGCTGGCCGTGCTGGTCACGGTCGGGTGGGCGGCTGCGATGTTCGCGCTCAACGCGGCGCTCGGCTCCAACTACGGCTACCTCAACCGCAAGCCGTCGACGGCGTCCGTGCTGGACCTGCTCGGCGACTGGCCGTGGTACCTGGTGCCGGAAGGCGCTTTCGTGCTCGCGGTGTGGGCGTTGATGACGTGGCCGTGGACCCGCCGGGGTAACCGGACGGCATGAGCGAGCACGAGGACATCGCCCGACGCCTGCTGGACCGGGCCGGGCGGACGTACGCCGAGCAGGCGGGCATCCGGCTGGCGGACACGCCGTCGCCGCTGTACCGGCTGCTCGTGCTCAGCGTGCTGCTGTCCACCCGCATCCGCGCGGACATCGCCGTGGCCGCGGCGCGGGAGCTGGCCGCGGCGGGCTGCACCACCCCTCGCGGCACGGCGGGGACGACGTGGCAGCAACGCGTCGACGCGCTGGGCCGTGCCCACTACGTCCGCTACGACGAGAGCACGGCCACCGCGCTCGGCGAAGGCGCGCAACTGGTGCTGGACGACTACAAGGGCGACCTGCGCCGGCTGCGCGAGGACGCGGGCGGTGACGTGGCACGCCTGCGCGCGGCACTCGAACGGACACCGCGCCTGGGCCCGGTCGGCTCGGCCATCTTCTGCCGCGAGGCGCAGGGGGTGTGGCCGGAGCTGCGCCCGTTCCTGGACGACAAGGCGCTGGCGGGCGCCGGCCGCGTGGGGCTGCCCGAGGACCGCCGCGCGCTGGCCCGCCTCGTGCCCGCCGACGACCTGGCCCGGTTCGCCGCCGCGCTGGTCCGCGTCACTCTCGACAAGGGCGTCGCCGACGACCTGGAGCAGCACGGCCGCGGTCAGGCGCGCACCTCCTCGCGCGAGTCGAGGGACCGGCGGGTGCGGGCGTAGTGCACGACGATGCTCACAGTGGCCGCGAGGAAGACGAGCTGCATGAGCGTGCGCGGCAGCAGGGCGTCGCCGAACGAGGGTGAGAGGCCCTTCTCGGCGGCGTAGACGTTCGCCGGGAACATGCCCACGAGCATCGCGGTGAGCCCGGCCGCCGCCCACGGCGCGGTCCGGCGCCACAGGACGCCCGCCGCGCCGGCGAGTTCCAGCACGCCGGTCACCGTGATCACGAGGCCGGGTGCGGGGATCGCGGGCGGCACCATCGCGATCAGCTCCTCCCTCATGCCGATGAAGTGCGCCAGCCCGGTCGCGACGAACATCGCCGCGACGCCGCACCGCACGGCGAACGGCCAGGTCGGGACCCGGGTGACACCGACGGCCCGCAGGCCGACCAGGGCGAGGGTGACGACGACGAGGATGACGAGCGGTGCCACTGGCACTCCTTCGTGAACGCGAACTTGACAGTGACAAGATTGCGTGCGACCAGGCAACTTGTCAATGACTAGATCGCGGGTAGGCTGCCGGGGGTGACCACCGAGCGCCCGTACCACCACGGGGACCTGCGCCGCGCCGTCCTGGACGCGGCCGTCGAGGCGATCACCGAGCACGGCCCCGGCGGCGTCGGCCTGCGCGACCTGGCCCGGCGGGTCGGGGTGTCGCACGCGGGGCCGGTGCACCACTTCAAGGACAAGGCGGGCCTGCTCACCGCGCTCGCCGCCGAGGGCTTCACGCTCCTGGCCGACGCGCTGGACGCGACGGTGGCGGCCGGCGGCGACATCGTCGACCTGGGCGCGACCTACGTGCGCTTCGCGGTCGGGCACCGGGCGCACTTCGAGGTGATGTTCCGGCCCGACCTCTACCACGGCGACGACCCGGCGCTGACCGAGGCGCGCGACCGGGCCGGGGCGGCACTGGCGGGCGGCGTCGCCGACCGGCCCGACCCGGAGCTGGCGTCGGTCGCGGCGTGGTCGCTCGTGCACGGCTTCGCGACGTTGTGGAACACCGGCGCGCTGTCGCGGACCGATCGCGACCCGGAGGCGATGGTGCGGGCCTTCGCGGGCTCGATGTTCCTGACCTAGCCGACCCTCACCGCGTGCCGGCCCGCATCCCGGTGCCGAGCAACGGTCATCGGCCCTGCAACACCTCACCGAGGTGGCGCAGCGTCCCGGTGACGGCCCGCAGTCCGGTGGCGGGGAGGCGGGCGGCCAGGTCGTTCGCCCACTCCGCCTGTCGGAGCTCGACCTCGCGCAGGGCCGTCCGGCCGCGCGGGGTGGGCGCCAGCAGCCTGGCCCGGCGGTCGCGCACGTTGTCCCGGAACTCGGCCAGGCCCGCGCGGACCAGGCCGGTCGCCGTCTGCCGCACGGCCTGCCTGGTCAGCCCCATCGCCCGGGCCACGTCCGCGATCGTGCGCGGCCCGTGGTCCACCACGGCGAGCACCTGCCACCGGGCGCCGGTCAGGCCCGCGGGCCCGGCCAGCCCGTCACCGGCGGCGAGGAGCAGGCCGTGCACCCGGGACACCTCGGCCAGGAGGTCCGTGAACTCCCGGCCCGGATCGGACAGTGCGGTCACATCGGACAATCTGGCAGTTTGACAAGTACCTGTCAAAACCCGGGTGGACGGCGACGCGGCCGGCGGACGACGTGCGTTTGGCGGAGCTGGCCCGTCATGGCCGCCCTGCTTGACGGTGACCCGACCGCGGCCGGGATCGGGCTGACGGCTCGCCCGGTGGGGTAGTCACGGGGTCACCGGTCGACCAGGTTCCGGTTGGACAGGAACCGCAGGTACTCGTCGTGGTCGAGCGGGTTGCCGTCCGTCCTGGCCCTGGTCGGCGCCGGGCCGCGGACGCGGCGGGCGGGCCCCGGCTCGTGCCAGATGCTCCCCTCGCCGCGGGTCAGGCCCGGCAGGGCGGCGGCGAGGTCGTGCAGCGACCGGGCCGGGATGTCGCCCGGCACGAGCCACGACGAGCCGGACTCCGCGGCCGGGCCGAGGTCCGCGCCGAGCGAGAGCAGGAGACCGGTCACGGCGCTGAGCGCGTCGTCCGGCACCTCCACCTCGACCGTGTAGCCCGGCTCGTGGACCGCGCTGCCCGCCTGCCGCAACGCCCGCAGCACCACGATGGGCGTCAGGTGGCGGAAGTCGGCGGCGACCGTGCTCGGCGCCCGGTACCCGACGTGGGTGATCGTCACCGCGCAGTCGGTCACCTCCCAGCCGTGCAGGCCCTGTTGGAGCGTCGACGTCACCGCCTCCTCGATCGCCCGGTGGTAGGCCTTGGGCAGCAGGCCGAGCTGCGCCTGCCTGGTGAAGGTGTTGCCGGTGCCCGGCGGCAACGGCTCGACGCGCACGCCCACCGTCTGCCAGAAGTCGTTCGGTCCGCGCGGGGAGAACTCGTGCACGGACTCGCCCCGGCCCACCGGCCGTTCGAAGTACACCGGCCGGACCGGCTCGAACACCGCGACGATGCCGAACTCGCGCTGCAACCGCTCCGCGATCACCTCCCGCTGCACGGCCCCGTAGAGCAGCACGGACGTCGCGCCGCCCCCGGCCGTCCGGGTCCGGATGAGCGGGTCCTCGTCGGCCAGCCTGGTGAGCGCGGCGTGCAGTGCGGCCGCGCGGTCGGGGTGCTCGGGCCGGACGACCGACTCCAGGATCGGCGGCGAGAAGTGCGCCCTCGGCCCGTCGTCGTCCGCGCCCAACCGGTCGCCGACGCGCACCCGCGGCAGACCCCGCAGCCTGCCGATGTCGCCCGCGGTCAGCGGACCTGACCCGCCGCCGACGACCTCCAGCCCGGCGACGCGCCCCCGGTACTCCTCCACCGCGCCCGAGGCGTCCCGCCGCCGGAACGCCACCTGCTGCCGGCCGTGCAGCGTGCCGGAGAACAGCCGCAGGTAGGCGACCTTCTCGCCCTTGCCGGTGCGTTCGACGGCGAACACCGTGCCGCGCAGGTCGTCGGACGGCGCCGGGCGTGGCGCGAGGAACCGCCGCACGCCGTCGGCCAGTTCGGCCGTGCCGGCGCCGGACACCGCCGAGCCGAAGTACACCGGGTGCACCAGCCCCCGGCACGTCTGGTCCCGCAGCGGCCCGGACACGTCGTCGGGCACGTCGCCGTCGAGCACCCGGCCCAGCAGCGGCAGGTCGTGGTCGGCCAGGAGTTCGGCCGCCTCCGCCGGGAACGCGCCGTCGACGGACGGGCGGGCGACGACGGCCGCGTCACGCGTGCCGAGCCGCTCGACCCGCACCATCGGCAGCACGGCGGGCGTGAGCCTGCGGCGGATCTCGGCGAGCAGGTCGTCGTGCCGCGCGCCCATCCGGTCGATCTTGTTGACGAAGAGCAGCGTCGGCAGGCGCAGCCGCCGCAGCGAGCGCATCAGCACCCTGGTCTGCGCCTGCACGCCCTCGACCGCCGAGATCACCAGCACCGCGCCGTCGAGCACGGACAGGGCGCGTTCGACCTCGGCGATGAAGTCGGGGTGCCCGGGCGTGTCGACCAGGTTCACCTGGAGGTCGCCCAGCACGGGATCGCCCAGCCTGAACCACGCGACGGCGGAGCGGATGGTGATGCCGCGGCGGCGTTCCAGCTCGCCGCTGTCGGTCTGCGTGTCACCGCCGTCGACGCTGCCCAGCCGCGGGATCGTCCCGTGGTCGAACAGCAGCCGCTCGGTGAGGCTGGTCTTACCGGCGTCGACGTGCGCGAGCACGCCCAGGTTGAGGGTTCGAGTGGGAATGACGGTCCTCGAGGGTGTGGGAAGGGGCACCGGGACGGAGCACACCGTCGAGTCGCCGCATCTCATTCCTCCTCAAGGCTCGATCACCTGCCGCGGCCCACCGTAGAGCGGACGCCCCGATCGCGCCGGCCGATTACCGCCGACCCCGCGAGGTTCGAACCGCCGGCGGAAAGCACACCGGAGCACGGGCGTGGTCTGCCCGTGCTCCGGTGTGCCGACCGGTTCCCGCCCGCTCCCCAACCGGCGTGGAACCGTTCCCCCGTTTCCCCCTGTCCCCCCGATCCCCTTCCCCCCGATCCCCCCGGATCCCTTGTCCCCCGACTTCCCCTGACCTGCATCAATGGTGATCGACGAGGCGTACGGGAACAATGTCGCACCCCGGCCGCTCCGAGACCCCGTTTATTGCCGGTTTCCGGCAATCAAGCCCGTGCGCACGACTCGGCCGCCATACCACGGTTCGTTTGGTCAGAAAATCTCCCACTTGGCTGCTGTGCGGTAAGTTGCCGGCACTTAAGCTGGCTGTCCGACGACCCCTGCCGCAGCCCTCACGCCGTTCCCCGCCATCCCGGCCTCGGCGAGGGCTGCCCGTCGAAAGGACAGTCCCCCATGCGTACCGGTCGCTTCCGCGCCGCCGTCGTGGCCGCCGCCACGGCACTGCTCGCCCTCACCGGCGCGACGACGGCCTCGGCCGCGCCCGCCGAGGCCGTCCAGGACACCGTCTTCTCCCCCGCCGCCGACACCCCGGTCACCGCCCTGGTCACGAAGCTGACCCACGCCGAGGCCGCGGCCCGCTTCCGCGCCGCCGGCATCACGTGGTCCTCCAGCGGCGGGTGCAGCGACCGCAACAACCCGACCTGCACGTCGTTCTCGCAGATCAACCTGACGACGGTGCAGGGCGCCGAGACCCTCAAGCGGGCCACCGGCTGCGCGCTGAACATCACCGGCGGCACCGAGACCGGGCACGCCAGCGGCACCTACAGCCACTGGAACGGCTACAAGCTCGACTACAGCCTCTCCACGTGCCTCGGCAACTACATCCGCGGCACCTTCGCCTACATCGGTGGCAACAAGTGGCGCTCCGGCTCCGGGAACGTCTACTTCCTGGAGAGCAACCACTGGGACGTTACCTACTACAACTGCGGCGGCTGCTGACACCGCCGCGTGGAAAGGGGGACCGGCGGCGCGACCGGTCCCCCTCTTCACACCCGTCCGGTCACCCGAAGGCCTTCACCTCCAGCAGCCCGACCGAGTCCGTCCCGCTCTGGAGCACGACCCGCAACCGCGTCGTGCTCACCGGCGTGAACGTCACCTCCTGGTAGGCGTCCGTCGCCACCGGGTACCCGCTCGCACCGGCCACGTCGACGTAGGCCGACCCGTTCCAGTGCTGCACCTTCCACGACGCCGGCACGCGCACTCCCCCGTTGTCGTCGAAGAAGTACACCCGCGCCGAGCGCACCGACTGCGCCGAGGTCCACGTCAGCTCGGCCCACTGCTCGCCGGTGTTGGGCCAGGTGCCCCACCGCGGGTTGACGGTGTCGTTGGACGACGGCGGGTCGACGCCGTCGTTGATCGCGGCCACCGACTCCCACGGCGAGGTGTACGAGGCCGACGGCGTGGCGGACCCGGCCAGGTTCGGCGGGGGTTGCGGATCCGTGCCGCCACCCCGGTTGTAGGCCTTCACCTCGGTCAACCCGGTCTTGAACCCGGACGCGTGCGTCACCTGGACCCGGATCCGCTGCGTGGACACCGGCGTGAACCGGACCCGGTTGTAGTTGGCCTTCGGCGTCGTCGGCGTCTTGCTCTGCGCCGCCGCGGCGACCCACGCCGAGCCGTTCCAGTACTGGACCGCGTACGACGACGGCGCGCGGTACCGGTTGCCCGCCCGGTCGTCGCGGAAGTGCAGCCGCACCTCGTCGACCGTCCGCTGCTGCCGGAAGTCGATCTCGTAGTGGTCGGTGCCGTTCGGCGATCCCGACGTGCCCCACAGCGGCTCGTTGGTCGGGAACCCGTCCACCGCCGCCCCGACCGACGTGCCGGACGCGGTGTAGGACGCCGTGACGCCCGCGCCCTGCGCCAGGTTCGGCGTGGTCGAGGTCAGGTCGACGCCCGCCTTGGCGAACACGTCGACCATCCGCGCGCTGCCGTGCGCCACGCTCTGCGGCGCCTGCAACCCGCTGACCGGCACGCTGTGGTTCACCGTGCCGGCACCGGACGGGAACGTGACCTCGCCGCTCGCCGGGTTGTAGAGCACCCGGGTCAGCCGGTCGACGGTGAACGCGCGCGTGCCGTTGAGGTAGACCGAGTAGCCCTGCGGCACGCCGTTGTAGCGGGTGACGCCGTCGGCCGGGTCGTCCCACACCACGCTCAGGTCCATGTTGCGGTAGCGCAGGTTGTTGACCGCGAAGTGCGACCAGCCGATGTTGATCGGCGACAGCTCGATCCGGCTGTCCGTGCGCGGGCGCAGCCCGGCCACGTCCTCCACCACGGTCCAGTTGCTGCTGCCCAGGATGTTGTGGTGGATCCACGAGCGGTAGTCGATGGTCTTGGCGCCCGCGTTCCAGTTCGCCCAGAACTCGTTGGCGTCGGGCCACTGCGTGTTGCCGCCGACGTACTGCGCCCAGGTGTTCCAGTAGAGCAGCTTCTTGTAGTCCTCGGCGGTCATCCACTGGTTCGGGTAGTTGCGCAGCACCGAGGAGTACAGCCGGAACTGGACCGTGGAGTTGATGGTGGAGAAGTTGTTCGAACCGGGGTGGCCCGCCTGCGCCGCCTCGGCCTTGTCGCGCTGGTTGGCCGTGTAGAACGGGAACACCGGGTACTCGGCCGGGTCCGCGAACAGCCGAAGCGCCTGCTTGTACTGGTCGGTGTTCGGCATCAGGCCGACCGAGAACGGGTAGTAGTTGTTGATCTCCTTCCACGGCACGTGGGCGTTCGTGGCCACGTGCTTGTGCTCCAGCAGCTGCCGCGACGGGTTCCACAGCGTGGTCACCACGCCGTTGCGGATCCGGTCGGCCAGCGCCTGCATCTCGCTCGCCTTCGCCGTGTCGCCGATCAGCGCGTACGCCTGCCGCGCGGCCGACGCGCCGCTCCACACGTACGCCGTCTCGGCCCGGTCGAGGTTGCCCGCGCGCCAGTCGAACGACACCGCGTCGGCGTCGTTGCCGGTCATGGCGCCCCAGTCGTACTCGATGACGCCGTTGTTGTTGGTGTCGAACGTGGCCAGTTGGCCCTTCACGTCACCTTCGGCGTACTTGGCCAGGTTGCCCGCGATGGCGGGCTGGCCGCCGTGGATCTGGTAGCTGCGCCACGCCGCCTCGGAGATGTACTGGGTGTAGGAGTTGGACCAGTTCTCCGGGTCGCCGGGGTTGTCCATGAACCGGCCGCCCTTGGACGACTGGCCGACCGACAGCCACGGACCGTACGAGTAGACCGGGTCGCGCAGGTACTTCAGGTCGTCGATGTGCATCGGCTGGGTCAGCGCGATCGCGTTGTTGTAGCCGGTGACGCCCTCGATCGAGACCGGGAACTGGAAGTCCTGGCCAGGGATGTCCACGTCGAGGTGGTTGAAGCGCATCAGCCACCAGCGGTAGTAGACGATCTTCTTGATCGCCGGGTCGGGCACGTCGATGTAGGGGATGTGGTCGGCCCACCAGCGGTTGTAGTCGCGCACGTGGGTGGCCAACGCGACCGACGGCGAGTGGCCGCGGTAGGCGTTGTACTCGGTCAGCGACTCGGGGATCTCGTCGGTGACGAAGCCCATCACGACCTTGGTGGTGGTCGACTGGCCGGCGCCCAACGTGACGGACCTGGTCAGCACGCCGCTCGCGGCGGTGAACCCGTCGCCGGACAACCGCGGCCGGATGGTGGTGAGGTTGTTCTTCACCTGCCGCGAGCCGGTCAGCTCCGCGCCGCTGACCGTGGTCGCGTACGGCGAGGTGACGCGCAGCGGCAGGGTGGCGGACGCCGAGCCGGTGTTCGTGACGGTCAGGTTGGTCACGGCGACGTTGTTGTGCGTGATGAACTTCGCCACCTCGACCCGCACGCCCGTGCCGGTGTAGACGCCCTTCCAGTGGCTCGGGGCCTGCCACCGGCTCGACACCTGCTCGGTCAGCGTCCCCGAGCCCACGGTGACGGCGTAGGCGTTCTGGCTGCTGATGTTGTCCCAGTACGCAGCGTTGCCGCCGAAGCCGATCACGGCCGGGTTGTGGGTGTACATGAACGCGCCGCGACCGCGGGTCATCAGCCACGGGCCCGCCGGGTCGTTGCCCGGGCGGGCGAGCAGGCGGTCCATCCAGAAGTCCGTGCCGCCGCTCTCGGCGTCGTAGATGGCCTTCATCGTGCTGCCGGTGCTGTAGCCGACCGGCGGCGCGGGGATCGAAGGTCCGTTGAACGTCGGGTAGCCGATGGTCTGGGCGGCGGAGGCGCTGGGGACCGGCGCGAGGAGCGCGCCGAGCACCACCGCGGTCGCCAGCCGTCGGGTCACGCCTGGAAGGCTTGCCATTCCAACACCCCCGTCGAGAAGTCGGGCTTCGAGGTGATCGACAACCGCAGCCGCGTGGTGTTCACGGCGGTGAACGTGGTGGTGTTGAACGCGTTGCCCGCCACGCCGCACGCGGACTGGCCGGGCACGTCGACGTACGCGCTGCCGTTCCAGTACTGGACCTTGCACGACGCGGGCAGGTCGATGCCCTGGTCGTCGTCGAACCAGTACGTGGCCACCTTGTTGATCGAGCGGCTGGTCGGCCACTGGTACTCGACCCACTGCGTGCCGCGCTCGGGCCAGTTGCCGTAGGCGAGGTTCGAGCGGTCCGCGGAGCTCGCGGGCGTGCCGCCGTTGTTGAGCGCGGCCAGTGACTCCCACGCCGAGACGTGCGAGGTGGACGCGGTCGCCGAGGTGGCCAGGTTCGTGCCCGTGCCGGGGTCGGCGCCGGGGTTCGGCGGCGGACCGGTCGTGGTCTGGGTGACCTTGCGCATCGTGCCGTCGGCGTTGAAGTGCAGCAGGTCCACCGCGACGGACCGGCGGAAGTTGCCGCCGCCGGGCGCGTTGGCGTTGTGGTAGACGATGTACCACTGCCCGTTGAACTGCACCACGCCCGCGTGGTTCGTGGTCGAGGAGACCCGGTCGAGCACGACGCCGCGGTGCGTCCACGGCCCCAGCGGGCTGGTGGCCGTGGCGTAGCGCTGGCAGGCGTAGTTGGAGTCGGTGACGCAGCCGTTGGTGTCGTTGGCCGCGTACATCAGGTAGTAGAGGCCGTTGCGCTTGAACATCCAGGGCGCTTCCCAGAAGTTCGCCAGGCCCTGCGGCGTGACCACCGCGCCGTCCAGCTCGATCATGTTGGGCTTGAGCTTCGCCGCCCGCGCGCCCCAGTAGCCGCCCCAGTAGATGTAGGACTGGCCGTCGTCGTCGGTGAACACCGTCGGGTCGATGTTCAGCCCGGACGAGTTGGGCGTGCCGTCGCTGATCAGCGGACCGCCCTTGGCGTCGCGGAACGGCCCGAGCGGGTTGTCGCCGACCGCGACGCCGATGTCCATCCACCCCGCGCCGTTGCCGTTGACGGAGGTGTACCAGTAGTACTTGCCGTTCTTCGCCTCGACCTCACTGGCCCAGGCGTCCGCGCCCGCCCACGGGAAGGTGCCGATGTTCGCCTTCGCCCCGTGGTCGGTCCAGGTGGCGGCATCGGTCGAGGAGAGCACCCGCCACTCGCGCATGACGAAGTTGTTGGTGCCGGTGGGCGCTTCGTCGCGGCCCGCGTAGACGTACAAGGTGTTGCCGACGACCAGTGGCGCGGGGTCGGCGGTGTAGACGCTGGTGATGATCGGGTTGGCCGCGGACGCGGCCGGTGCGACGGCGGCGGAGGCGACGAGCGCGAGTGCCGCGCCCAGCTTCACCGCCCGATGTCGGGTGCGCATGGGTGAGTCCTAACGGTGGGGGGTGGTGGCTAGCGGCCGGTCGCGTGCAGGTCGGCCACTTCGGCGGCGGTGAGGGCGCGGCCGTGGACCCGGAAGCCGTCCACGGCGCCGTCCAGGTAGGGGTCGCCCGCGTACTGGGAGCGCCCGATCCAGTTCTGCGTGGTGCTGCCGAGCGCGGACGGCCGCACGGTCAGCGCCGTGTTGCGGGCCGCCTCGACGCCGTTGACGTAGAGCACGCCCAGGTTGCCCGCCTGCGTCACGGCGACGTGCGTCCACGCGCCGGCGGGCAAGGGGTGACGGCGCGTCGATGCGCTGCTCGGCGCTCGCGCCGCCGGTGGTGATGGCGAACCGGGCGCCGCCGGCCGAGCCGCCGCGCGGGGTCAGGAACAGGTAGGTGCTGGTGCCCGCGCCGAAGTCGAACACCCGCGCCCACGTGGTCACGGCGCCCAGCCACACCCAGGTGGCCACGCTGAACGCCGTGGCGCCCGCCAGCAGGCCGGCCGGCAGCAGCACGTGCTCTCCCGCCCCGCCGAGGTCGACCGCCGAGCCGGTGCGCCCGGTGGTCCACCGCGCGCCGCCGGCGAGGGTGGCGGTCCGGCCGTTGCCGGTGGCGTCGGCCGCCACCGAGCCCGCCGCCTCGTCGAACGGGTAGTGCGCGATGAACGGCGGCGGCGCGGGCGTGTCGGTGACGTTCCAGTAGACCGTGTAGCGCTGGCCGTGGGCCTGGTAGAACGGCAGCAGCGTCACCTGGCCCGTGCTCGCCGTCGCCGTGTAGCGCAGCGGGGTGGTCGTGGCCCGCAGGGTCCCGGGCTGGAGCGTCGGCATCGACGTCAGGTCGGTCGTGCCGTAGCCGCCCGCGAGCACGATCGGTCCGTGCTCGACCGCCTGCACGGCCGGGTTGTCCGGCGCCGGCTCCCGGGTCAGCGCCATCGGCAGGCTGAGGTCCACCACGTCACCGCTGCTCCACGTCCGGTCCAGGCGGGCGTACGTGCCCGGCACGGTCGGCACGTCCTGCACCGCGCCGTTGAGCTTGAGCTGGGCGCCGGCGGCCCAGGACGGGATGCGCACGCGCAGGTCGATCGGGCCGGACCCGGTGACGGTGAGGCGGGTGGACGGCGACTCGGGGAACGAGGTGTCCTGCCGCACGGTGATCCCCCGGCCCGGCCAGGTGAGCGTGGAGGCGATGAACAGGTTGACGTACAGGGTGTTGCCGGCGTGGAAGTAGATGCTGTCGGAGTGCTTGGTGTTGGTCTCCATCCCGGTGCCGTGGCAGCAGGTGAAGTCCTGGTAGTCGTTGCTGTACGTGCGCCGGCCGCCGGGCCGCAGCGGCACGTAGTAGCTGTGGTGGCCGTGCGCGGACGCCGGGTCCTGCCCGCCGAGCAGGTGGTTGTAGAGGGCCTTCTCGTGGAAGTCGAAGTAGTGGGCCCTCGGGTCGGTGCGGAACAGCTGGCGGGTCAGCTTGAGCATGTTGTAGGTGTTGCAGCACTCGCACGTGTGGTCCGACAGCTCCGACGCGATCCGGCCGGGCGCCTTGAAGTACTCGCCGTTGGAGTTGCCGCCGATGGCGTAGGTGTGCGTGCCCACCACGATGTTCCAGAAGTTGGTCGCGATGTCGCGGTACCGGGTCAGGCCGGTGGCGTGGTACTCGCGGATCGCGCCGACCGCCTTGGGGATCTGGGTGTTGGCGTGGTAGCCGTTGAGCGCGTCGACGTTGTTCGCCAGCGGGTCGAAGATCTCGGCGTGGTCGAAGTACTGCGCGGCGGTGAGGTGCGCCGGGTCGCCGGTGAGCTGGTAGAGGTTGGTCAGCACCTCGTTCATGCCGCCGAACTCGGTCTTGAGCATGTTCTGCCGCTGCGCCAGGGTCAGCCGGCCGTTGCGCCGGCCGACCCACGCCGCCATGCGGGTCAGCACGGTGAGCGCCTGGGCGTTGCCCGCCAGCAGGTGCATGTCCAGCAGGCCCGCCAGGATCTTGTGCAGGGTGTAGTAGGGCGCCCAGACCTGCTGGCGTGCTTCCACGCGGTCGATGAAGCTCTCCGGGAACGCGGACAGGTAGCCGGTGTTGAACCCGGCGGCCTGAGCCCGGTCCTGGCAGGTGGCGAGCTGGGCGACCAGGTAGTCGCCCTTGGTGCGGAACGCGGTGTCGCCGGTGCTCGCGTACGCCTGGGCCAGCGCGGTCAGCACGTGACCGGTGGAGTGGCCGCGCAGCTCGGTGGTCGGCGACTCCCACCCTCCACAGGGGACGGCCGACGACGGCAGGCCGACGTTGAGGCGGAAGGTGTGCAGCAGCCGGTCGGCGTCGAGGAACTTGAGGTAGGCGTGGGTGCGGGAGGTGTTGGTCTGGAACGGTCCGGCCAGCAGCGTCACCGCGCCGAGCGGGAACGCGTGCGCCGACGCGCCCGTGTCCGGTCTCGCGGCGGAGGCGACCGGGTCGGCGGCGGCGGCGGTGCTGCTCAGGGCGGGCAGGGCGGTGGCCGAGGCGACCACCGCGCCCGCTCGCAGCACGGCACGACGTGATGGAGTGGGCATGGACATGCGCGTCACCTTCCGTGACGTGGTGGCACAGGACTCGCGGTGGGGAGGAGGGCCGGCGCCCCCGGGGTGCAGGGCCGCGGGGGCGCCGGCGTCGCTCAGCGGCCGTAGCGGCTCTTCAGGTGCCGCCACCAGTCGCGGAACATCCACGCGTCGAACTCGGTGATGTTCCGGGCGCTGCCGGCCTTCATGATGAAGCTCGACACGCCGGTGGGCGTCCAGTCGTAGAAGTCGTCCAGACCGAACGTGTGCCCGATCTCGTGCAGCAGGATCGTCACGTCCGTGCTGCCGAGGTTGTTGACGAAGTACTCGCTGCCCATCCGCTGGCCCCAGTCGCCGCCCGCGCCGCCGCCCATGCCGGCGGTCAGCCACAACGACTGGTCGTAGTGCCGGGGCACCCCGCCGGGGCAGTTGCGGTACTGGCCGTCGCGGACGAAGAACCGGCCGCACTGCTCGGCGCACTGCGGCGCGTTCTCCCGGATGTTGTTGACGTAGATGTCGACCGAGTTGTCGCTCCACTGCAACGTGCTGCGGTCGCGCACGGCCCAGCCGACGACCTTGACGGGCACCTGCGCGTAGGGCCAGTTGTTGTGCCCCACCATCAGGTCCGTCCACGTCTTGTACTGCTCGGCGAGCTTGGCGTGGATGCGGTCGCGCAGCGACGCGCTCACCGGCGCCGACGAGTCCCACCGCACGCAGAAGTTCAGGTAGCCGCCGTTGACGAAGACCTGGTCCCAGCCGTAGTTGCGGAACCCGTACAGGTTGCCGTACGTGCTCTCCTGGTGCGACCACACCTGGTTCAGCGGGGTCACCAGGTTCGACGGCGGGCTCCACGTCGCCGGGTTGGCGGCGGCCGTGACGTCACGCGCCTGCTCGGCCTGCGCGACGCCCGCGCCGCTCACCGCCAGCGCGAGGACCACCGCGCCGAGCACCGTTCTCATCCATGATCGTGACACGATCATCTTCCTTCCGATTGCCGGACGAAGCAGCATCGGACAGCGGGGTCAGCCCTTGACGGCGCCTGAGGTGAACCCGCGGACGTAGCTGCGTTGCATGGCGGCGAAGAGCACGAGGCAGGGAACTGCCATGAACACCACCCCCGCTTCGAGGGCGGCGTAGTCGATCGACCCGTGGCTCGCGGTCCGCATGTTGACCACGGCGAGGGTGGTGGTGAACTTGTCGGTGGAGTTGAGCAGGATCAGCGGCGCGAAGAACTCGCTCCACGAGGTCAGGAACGCGAACAGGCCGACGGTCACCAGGCCCGGCCGCACGGCGGGCAGCATGATCCGCACGAGGGTGCCGGCGCTGGTGCAGCCGTCGACCCGGGCCGACTCCTCCAGCTCCAGCGGCACGGCCTCGAACGAGTTGCGCATCAGGAACACCGAGAACGGCAGCTGGAACGTGATGAGCACCAGGCTCAGCCCGACCAGCGAGTCCTCCAGCCCCAGCCACCCCAGCAGCACGTACAGGGCGATGAGGATCGTCGCGTACGGCACCATCAGGATCGCCAGCGTGAGCAGGAACAGCGCGTCGCGGCCGGGGAACCGGAACCGGCCGAACGCGTAGCCGCCGAGGGTGGCGGTGAACAGCGTGCCGCCCACCGTGAGCGCGCTGACGACCACGCTGTTGAGCACGTGCTCCAGCCGCACGCCGTTGGCGGAGGTGAACAGCCGGGCGTAGTTCTCCAGCCCGAACCCGGTGTCCGTGCGCACGGACGCGAACCCGGCCCACACCAGCGGGAAGAGGAACAGGATCGCCAGCGCCGTGCCGGTGACGTAGTAGCCCCGGCGGTTGCCCGCGGTGGTCTTCACGACGACCTCCGGCGCAGCACGCGGAACTGGATGGCGTTGAACACCACGAGCACGACCAGCAGCACCACCGAGATGCCCGCGGCCGAGCCGAGGTCGAGCCGGATGAACGCCTCCCGGTAGATCACCATCACCAGCGAGGTGGTGCTGTTGTCCGGCCCGCCGCGGGTGAGGATCCAGAACTGGTCGAACGCGAGCAGCGAACCGGTCGTCATCAGGGTGAGCACCAGCGCGATCGTGGGCCGCATCAGCGGCACCGTGATCCGCCGGAACGTCTGCCACCGGTTCGCGCCGTCCACCCGGGCGGCCTCGTAGACGTCCGGCGGGATCGCGTGCAGCCCGGTCAGCAGGATCAGCATGGTGAACCCGGCGAACCGCCAGAGCACCAGCAGCACCGCGGACCCGAGCGCCGAGCCCGGGCTGCCGCTGGTCCACGACACGTACCCGTCGACCAGCCCGAGCCACGACAGCAGGTCGGTCACCGGCCCGATCTCGTCGCTGAGCAGGCCGAGGAACAGCAGGGACGCGCTGGCGAACCCGACCGCCGTCGGCAGGAAGAACGCGGTGCGGAAGAAGCCGACGCCCGGCCTCCGGTGCTGCACCAGCAGCGCCAGCCCGAACGCGACCACGAACAGCAGCACCGTGATGACCACCGTGTACTTGACCGTGAACCAGGCCGCGGAGCGGAGCAGCTCGTCCTCGCCGATGCCGCTGTAGTTGGCCGGCGCGTTGAACTTCGCCTTGCCCAGCAAGGGCCAGCGGTGCAGGGACATCCAGACCACGAGCGCCAACGGCACCAGGAAGAACAGCCCCACCACCACGGCGGTCGGCGCGGCGTACGCGGCCCCGACGAGCGCGCGCAGCCGACGGCCCCTCCGCGCCGGTCGCGACTCCGAACGCGGTCGGGGTGCGCGCGCGCCCGGTGCGGCCGTCGTTGCCGGGTTCGACGTCGTCGTCGTGGACATCCGAGCCTCCGGTGGCTGCTCAGCCCTGCTGGAGCGACTTGGTGATGGCGGTGTTGCCGTCGGCCAGCGCCGTGCCCGCGTCACCGAACAGCGCGCCCCGGACGGTTTGCAGCCACGGGCTCTGCGGGTCGTTGAACGAGACGTTGAAGTTGCGCGCGTACGGCGTGCGGCCCTTGGCCACCAGGCCGTTGACCAGCACGGTGCGCGGGTCGGCCGAGGAGTACTTGTTCTCCGCCAGGTCGGTGCGGGTCGGCACGCCCTTGTTCTTGGCGACGACCTCGACCTGCGCCTCGTCGGACGTGGTCCAGGACAGGAAGTCCCACGCCTGCTCGGCCTTCTCCGAGGTCGCGCCGATGCCGAGCGCGTCACCGCCGACGAAGGTCGACTCGCCGCCGGCGAGCCCGCTGATCGGGGCCACGCCCAGCTTCAGGCCCTTCTGCTCCAGCGCGTCCAGCCAGACCGACGGCGCCGGCGCGATGCCGACGTTCCCGCTCTGCAACGCGCCGAGCCAGGTGGGACCGGCCTCGTCCTTCGACGCGGGCGCGGCCACGCCCTGCTCGTACAGCTCGCGGTAGAGGGCGAACACGTCGGCCATCTCCGGCGAGTCGACCCTCGCCTCCTCACCCTCGGGGTCGAGCACGTCGCCGTTCGCCGCCCAGACCGACGGCCACAGCGTGAACTCGACGCACCCGCCGCAGTTGCCGCCGAAGTACGTGCCGTTGACGTCACCGCCGAGCTGGTCGACCTTGCGGGCGTGGTCGGCGAACTCGCGCAGGGTGCGCGGCGGCTGCTCCGGGTCGAGGCCCGCCTTGGCGTAGAGGTCTTTGTTGTACAGCAGCACGGACAGGTCGATCGTGTGCGGCAACGCGAAGTTCGCGCCTTCCCACGTGCCGGCCTTCAGGTGCGACGGCGCGAGCCGGTCCTTCACGGGCAGCGCGGCGAGCCGCTCGGTGACGTCGGCCCACAGGCCCTGCGAGGCGTACTGGGGCGCGAACACCACGTCGGCCGCGAACAGGTCGGGCAGCGACTTCGCGCCCGCCGCCGACGCGAGCTTGGCCGGGTACTCCTCGTTCGGGTAGGCGGTCACCTCCACCTTGTTGCGGTGGGTGGCGTTGTAGGCGTCGGCGTAGGCCTTGGAGACTGATTCGGTCGCCGCGCGGGTCCACAGCGTCAGCACCGCGCCGTCGTCCGCGCCCGCCGGGCCCTCGGCCCGCTGGTCGCCGCACGCGGCCAGCACCAGCACACCCGCCGCCACGGCGGAGGCAATGCGAAGCCCTCTGGTTTTCACCGGTCTCTCCTTTGAGCACGGTCCGGGTGGGTCATCAGGTGGTGGTCGGTCGGGGTCCTGCGTCGGTCGGGGTCCTGCGTCGGTCGGGGTCCTGCGTCGGTCGGGTCTGCGGCGGTCGGGTCCCGGGTCGGTCAGGTCCTGGGCAGCCAGACCCGCATGGTCGAAGGGCCGCCGCGCGCCCAGCGGTGGTACGGCACGAGGGTCAGCGGGGTGGTCGGCCCGGTGGCGCCGTCGGTCGGCTCCGGCGGTCCGTAGGGCCACGCGTCCGGGCGCGGCGCGTCGAACCGGGCCTGGACCTCGACGCCCGCCTCCGCGTCGACCGGCGGCACGGTGTCGTCCACGCGCAGCGCGTCGAGGTCGGCGTCGCCGTCGGACTCGGCGCAGTACACCAGCGGCCCGCGTTCCACGGCCACGCAGCCGCGCGTCGCGTCGATCCTCGGGTCCGGCGCGGTGAAGCGGGGCCGGGTCGGCAGCTCCAGCCGGATCTCCTCGCCGACCGCGAACGACCGGTACACCACGATGTCGCCCACCGGCACCTGCCGCCGCCCGTGGGTGGTGACGAGCTCCGCGCCCACCGCCCACCGCGGCACCCGCAGGGTGATCGACCACGGCTGGTCGTCGGTCTTGGTCACGCGCACGGCCACCGCGCCCTCGTCGGGGAGACCGGTGCGCACCTGCAAGCCCACCTCGCGGCCGTCGTCGAGCCGGGTGGAGACCTCGGCGTCGACGTACTGGTGCAGCCGCACGCCCGTGTCGTCGGCCGTGACGAGGTAGCACGAGAGCCCGGCCAGCAGGCGTGCCGCGTTCGGCAGGCAGCACGACACCTCGAACCACGGCGCCCGCGGCCCGCCGCCGAACCCCAACTGCTCCTCGTCCCGCGCCAACGCGGCGGTGGGCGTGCGCTGGTGCAGGGTGTGCGCGTAGAAGAAGGACCGGCCGTCGTCGCCGATCGCGGTCGCGACGACGTTGTAGAGGATCCGCTCGATCACCTCGTCGTAGCGACCGTCGCCGGTGGCCAGCAGCAGCCGCCAGGCCAGCATGATCGCGGCCACCCCGGCGCACGTCTCGGAGTACGCGCGGTCCGACGGCAGCACGAAGTCGTCGCCGAACGCCTCGTCGGCGTGCCGCGAGCCCATGCCGCCGGTGAGGTACGTGCGCCGGGCCAACGTGCGGTCGAACTGGGCGGCGACGCTCTGGAGCAGCTCGTCGTCGCCCGTCTCGACCGCGACGTCCACCGCGCCGGCGGCCAGGTAGAGCGCGCGCACGGCGTGGCCGTGCAGGACTTCCGCCTGCCGGACGGGCCGGTCGTCGCTGAAGTACGACCAGCCGAAGTGGTGGCGCGGCAACGTCCGGTGGCCGCGGCGTTCGACGAAGAGGGCGGCTTGGTCCAGGTAGCGCTGCTCGCCGGTGAGGCGGGCCAGCTCCACGAGGCCCAGCTCGATCTCGGGGTGGCCGCAGACGCCGGGCGTGCCGTCGGGTCCGAACGCCTCGCAGACGTGGTCGGCGGCGCGGCGGGCCACGGCCAGGAGCGGGTCGTCGTCACCGCCGCGGGTGCGGGCCCGCGCGACGGCGGCTTGCAGCAGGTGCCCGGTGCAGTAGAGCTCGTGGCCCCACAGCATGTCGCTGTACCGGGCGGGTTGGCCCGGGCGGCCGAACGCGGTGTGCAGGTAGCCGTCCGCCGCCTGGGCCGCCGCGATCGCGCCGGTCAGCTCGGTGATCTGCGCGTCGAGGGCGCCGGGCGCACCCGTGCGGCCGACCTCCCAGGACATCGCCTCCAGCAGCTTGTAGACCTCGGAGTCGGTGAACTCCCGGCCGCGGCGGGTGGCGGAGCCGGCGTCGGGGCCCGCGAAGTTGCCGGTCCAGCCGAGCCGGTCCATCCACGACCGGGCGTGCGGGATGGTGGCGGTGGCGTTGACGTCCTGGCGGGCCCGCCAGAAACCGCCGGTGATGCGGACCTCGTCCTGGCCGAGCGGGCGCAGCTTCCCCCGCGACGGCACGACGGGACGTCCCCCGACGGCAGTGGTGTCCGGCGACGTCACTGGCATCCCAACCTCCCGCGGTCCGGTGTGCTCGTCCAGCACTCTGGCAGCCGAAAACCTTTTCGGCAATCGTCCTTGTGGTGTCTCGGAAACGTCGTCCACGATGGCGGTTCATGGTCGTGAAGAGCGCCTACAATCGATTCGGCGTTCGACAAACTTTTCGAAAGGCTTTCGATGGGCAGACGGCGGTCCGACGCGGTGACCCTCAGCGACGTGGCGCGGCTGGCCGGCGTCTCGATCTCCACCGCGTCCAAGGCCATCAACGCCAGGGACGAGGTCGCGCCCGCCACCCGCGAGCGCGTGCTGCGGGCCGCCGCCGAGTTGTCGTTCCAGCCCAACGCCCTGGCGCGCGGGTTGATCTCGGGGCGGACGCGCACCATCGGCCTGCTCACCGACGAGCTCGGCGGCCGGTTCGCCATCCCGATCCTGCTGGGGGTGGAGAACGCGTTGGCCAACGAGCAGATGTCGGTGCTGCTGTGCGACGCGCGCGGTGACGCGATCCGGCGCCGGCACTACATCAGCACGCTGCTGGCCAGGCAGGTCGACGGGTTCATCATCCTGGGCGACGACAACGACATCCGGCCGTCGCTGACCCGCGACATCCCGGTGCCGGTCGTGTACGTCTACTGCGAGTCCAGCGACCCGGACGACCTGTCGGTGATCGCCGACGACGAGGGCGGCGCGCGCCTGGCGGTGGAGCACCTGGTGTCGTTGCAGCGCAAGCGGATCGGCCACATCACCGGGCCGCAGACGTATCGCGCGGCCCGTGACCGCGTGACCGCGTTGCACCGGGTGCTCGCCGAGCACGGGTTGGGGCTGGCGGGCGGCGCGCCGCTGTACGGCGAGTGGTCGCAGCGCTGGGGACGGCACGCGGCCCGGATGCTGCTGGCCACCGATCCCGAGGTGGACGCGGTGTTCTGCGGCAACGACCAGATCGCGACGGGGGTCGCGGACACGTTGTCCCGCTTGGGGAAGCGGATACCGGAGGACGTGGCGATCGTCGGCTACGACAACTGGGAGGACTTCGCCGCCGACTGCCGGCCGCCGTTGACGACCGTGGACCTGGACTTGGAGCGGTTGGGCACGACGGCGGCGCGGTACCTGTTCGACGCGTTGGACGGGAGGCGGCCGTCGGGGGTGATCCGGCAGCCGTGCCGGTTGGTCGTGCGTGAGTCAACCTCGGCGATCGGGCATGCGTGAGCCGGGTTCGTGGGGGTTGGGTCCGGTGTTGTGGGGTTCGTGGGTGTTGTCGAGTTTGTGGGGCTCGTGGGTGTTGTCGGGTTCGTTGAGGGCGTTGGGGTCGTCGGGTTCGAGGAAGACGGCGATGCCGTCCAGGACCCGGTGCAGGCCGAAGTCGAACCAGCCGTCCAGGTCGGCGGTGGTCGGCGGGTCGGCGGCGGCCAGTTCGGTGAGCCAGGGGTAGCGGTTCGAGCCGACCACGCCCCCGAGGCGGCCGAGCCGGGCCTGCCACCAGCTGCGCGAGCTGACGCCGGTGTCCCGGGCCGCCTCGAACTCGGCCACCGCCATCAGGGCTGTGCCCTGCACGTACCCGCTCACCAGCAGGTACACCGGGAGCGCGGTGCGGTGGTCGAGGGCGAGGGCGGAGAGGAAGCGGTCCACGGTCTCCAGGAGCGAGCGGCCCAGTGGCGGGCGGGTGGTGGCGAGGGCGGTCAGCGACCACGGGTGCCGTTGGTAGAGCGCCCACTCCTCGCGGGCCTCGTGTTCGAGCAGGGCGCGCCAGCCGGTCGCGTCGGGCGGGGGTGGGCGGTGCTCGGCGAGGACGGTGTCGACCATGGCCGTGACGAGGTCGTCCTTGCCGGACACGTGGTGGTACAAGGACATCGTGGAGGTGCCGAGCCGGGCGGCGACGAGTCGCATCGAGACGGTGGCGAGCCCTTCGGCGTCGGCGAGCTGGATGGCGGTGCGGACCACCAGGTCGCGGTCGAGCGGCACTGCGGGCACTTTGTCCACAAAGGACCGTCGAGGGTGCGCGCCGTCCTTGCGCGCGCGGTAGGCCCGTGCCTGGCAGGCCCGGCCGCAGTACCGCCGCGGTCGGCCCCGGGTGGGCGGCGCGAGTTCGGTGCCGCAGTGCGCGCAACGCACGGTCGACCTCCTTTTCGTCACGCTGCTGTTGTGTGACGTATACCGTCGAACATGCTTGGGCGTTGGGAAACACTGTTCTTGTGTACAGCGTACAAAGAATCGCCGATGTCGATGAGCTGGACCGGATCGCCCCCGTGTTCGCGGCCGCGTGCGCGGACGAGGCGGTGACCGCGTGGGCGATGACCGGCCACGACTTCACCGAGCTGTTCCGCGAGTGGCTGGCCCGCGCGTTGACCGAACAGGAGGTGGTGGTCGCCGAACGTGACGGGGTGGTCGTCGGCGTGTCCACGTGGATGGCGGTGGAGTCGGCCGAACCCTTGCGGCGGCAGGCGGACGCCTTGGCGGAACAGGCCCGGGCGAACCCGGCGTTGCGGCGGATGGCGGCGGCGGTCGCGCTCCCCCACCCCGACGTGCCGCACCTGTACCTGGCGTCGATGGCGGTGGTGCCGGAGAGCCGGGGGCTCGGCGTGGGCAGCGCCATCCTGCGCCACCGCCTCAGCCGCGCCGACGCCGAGCGCCAACCGGTGTACCTGGAGGCGAGCACTGCGCGCAGCGCCGCGCTCTACGCCCGGCACGGCTTCACCCCGTCCGGGGCCCCGATCGCCCTCCCCGAGGGCGGCCCGCTCCTGCGCCCGCTCTGGCGACCCCCGCACTGACCCGTGTGTCGAACGTTCAAGCCCCGCGTGTCGAACGCTCAGATCCTGCGTGTCGAACGCTCAGGCCCTCGAGTTCAACCCTCAGGTGCACGTGAAGTGGGCCGGAGCCACGTTCGGCTCCGGGCCACGGTGCGGCGCGGTCAGACGGCGGCGGGCACCTTGTCCTGCGCCGACTCCGCCGAACGGCTCGGCCGCGAGTCGGTGGTCGCGGTGCTGCGGAACCCGCGCAGCCGCAGGCTGTTCGACACCACGAACACCGACGAGAACGCCATCGCGGCACCCGCGATCATCGGGTTGAGCAGCCCGGCCGCCGCCAGCGGCAGCGCGGCGACGTTGTACGCGAACGCCCAGAACAGGTTGCCCTTGATCGTGGCGAGGGTCCGCCGGGACAGCCGGATCGCGTCCGCCGCCGCACGCAGGTCACCCCGCACGAGCGTCAGGTCGCTCGCCTCGATCGCGGCGTCGGTGCCGGTGCCCATGGCCAGGCCGAGGTCGGCCTTCGCGAGGGCGGCGGCGTCGTTCACGCCGTCACCGACCATCGCCACGACCTTGCCCTCGCCCTGGAGCCGGGCGACCACGTCCACCTTGTCCTTCGGCAGCACCTCGGCGATGACCTCGGTGATCCCGACCTCGGCCGCGACCGCGCGGGCCGCCGCCTCGTTGTCACCGGTCAGCAGCACCGGGGTCAGGCCGAGCGCGCGGAACTGGCGGACCGCTTCGACGGACGTGGGCTTCACGGTGTCCGACACGACCAGGACCGCTCGCGCCTCGCCGTCCCACGCCACCAGGACCGCGGTGCGCCCCTTCTCCTCCGCCGCACGCTTGGCCTCGGCCAGCGGACCGTCCAGGTGGACGCTCCACTCGGCCAGCAGGCGCTCACGCCCCACGATCAGCGCGTGCCCGTCGACCACGCCCTGCACGCCCAGTCCTTCGAGGTTCTGGAAGCCCTCGACCTCGGGCAGCTCGCCCGTCCGCTCGAGGGCACCGGCCGCGACGGCCTTGGCGATCGGGTGCTCGGAGGCGTGCTCCAGCGCACCGGCCAGCCGCAGCACCTCGTCCTCGTCGACGCCGGGGGCGGTGTGCACCGACACCAGGCTCATCCGCCCGGTGGTGACGGTGCCGGTCTTGTCCAGCACCACGGTGTCGACGCGCCGGGTCGACTCCAGCACCTCCGGCCCCTTGATCAGGATGCCCAGCTGCGCGCCGCGCCCGGTGCCGACCAGCAGCGCGGTCGGCGTGGCCAGGCCCAAGGCGCACGGGCACGCGATGATCAGCACCGCGACGGCCGCCGTGAACGCGCCCGACACGCCACCGCCCGCGCCGAGCCAGAACGCCAGGGTGCCGACCGAGAGGGCGATCACGACGGGCACGAAGATCGCCGAGATCCGGTCGGCGAGCCGTTGCGCCTGCGCCTTGCCGTTCTGCGCGTCCTCGACCAGCTTGGCCATCTGCGCCAGCTGGGTGTCGCTGCCGATCCGCGTGGCGCGGACCACCAGCCGACCACCCGCGTTGACGGTCGCGCCGACCACCGCGTCACCGGGACCGACCTCGACCGGCACCGACTCGCCGGTCAGCATGCTCGCGTCGACCGCCGAACTGCCCTCGGCCACCACGCCGTCGGTGGCGATCTTCTCCCCCGGCCGGACCACGAACCGGTCGCCGACCGCGAGCTCGCCGATCGGGACGCGGACCTCGCGCCCGTCGCGGAGCACGGCGACGTCCTTCGCGCCGAGTTCGAGCAACGCGCGGAGGGCGGCGCCGGCACGGCGCTTCGACCGGGCCTCGAAGTAGCGGCCCGCCAGGATGAACGTCGTCACCCCGGCCGCGACCTCCAGGTAGATCGCGCCGGCGCCGTCGGTGCGCGAGATCGTCAGCTCGAACGGGTGTGTCATGCCGGGCGTGCCCGCGGTGCCGAACAGCAGCGCGTACAACGACCAGGCGAACGCCGCGATCGTGCCCATCGAGATCAGCGTGTCCATGGTGGCCGCGCCGTGGCGCAGGTTCGCCCACGCGGCGCGGTGGAACGGCCACGCGCCCCAGACCAGCACCGGCGCCGCCAGCGTGAGGGAGATCCACTGCCAGTAGGTGAACTGCAGCGCCGGGACCATGGCGAGCAGGATCACCGGGACGGAGAGGACCGCGGACACGAGCAGCCGCTGCCGGAGCACGGCGGTCGGGTCGTTGGCGGTCGGGTCGTTGGGGGTGTCCGGGGTGTCGGTCGAGGGGGTGGGCGGGGGCAGGGCGGCTTGGTAGCCGGCTGCCTCGACCTGCTCGACCAGGGTCCGGGGGTCGAGGTCGGCGGGGAACGTGACGCGCGCCTTCTCGGTCGCGTAGTTCACCGTCGCGGTCACGCCGTCGAGCTTGTTCAGCTTGCGCTCGATCCGGGCCGCGCACGAGGCGCAGGTCATGCCGGTGATCGCCAGTTCGATCCGGGTGTCAGCCATGGCCGTGCTCCTCCTCCGCCCCTTCGGCGTGGGCGCCGTCGGTGCCCACGGTGAACTCGGCCGTGCGCACGACGCCGTCGTGCTGGAAGTCCAGGAACAGCCGGTAGCCACCGGCCGACGGCACCTCGGCGACGAATGCGATCTCCGGGCCGGCGGGTGTCCTGCCGTCACCGGGAGCGCCCTCGGGGTGCACGTGGAGGTAGGCCAGGTCGCCCTCGCGCAACGCCACCAGGTGACCGTACGCCGCCAGGTAGGGCTGCAGGTCGGTGACCGGCACGCCGTCCTTGCTCACGGTCAGCCGCACCGGCGAGGCCTTGCCGGGCACGAGGTCGCCGTCGAGGCGGACCTGGTAGCCGTCGACCTCGGCGACGCGCGACGGCTCGTGGGCGCGCGGTTCGAACGCACCCGCCGCGTTGACGTCGACACCGAGCGTGACCCCTTCGCCACCGGTGGGCTTGAAGTCGGCGAACACGCGGTAGCTGCCGGCGTCGGGCAGGTCCAGCGGCACGGTCCACGTGCCGTCAGGCGCCATCTCGGGGTGGACGTGCCGGAAGTTGGAGGTGTCGCGGCGGACGGCGATGAGGTGCATCCGCTTGTCGTGCTCGACGTCGTAGGCGGTGACCGCCGCGCCGTCGGGGCCGAGGATGCGGAAGGAGAAGGAGTCGGTTCCCGTGGTCAGCGTCGTGTCGGTGGGCGTGAGGGTGTAACCGCCCCTGGACGACGCCAGCCCCGCGGGCTGGTCGTTGCGCGCGGTCTCCGCGACGGTGCCGCTGTGGTCGTCCCCGTGGCCGGCGCCCTCAGCACCGGACGTGTCGTCGTGGCCGCTCGGAGCGGCTTCGACGGCGAAGGGACCGACAGCGCTACCGGCCGCCCAGGCGCCACCGGCGACCAGGGCGAGTACCGCACCGTAGGCGGAGAGCTTCGCTGCTGTGTTCATTGGTCAGTCCTCGAGACTGGTGGAGCCCGTCACGTCCGACGGGCTCCGGGGTTCGGCTGCTGTGCCGTGATCAGGTCCTGGTCGGGATTGATCGGGGTGGTCGTGGGTCAGCCCGCGAGGGCGTAGCCCGCTTCCTCGACGGCCGCGCGGACGTCCGCCTCGGCGACCGGGGCGGCGCTGGTCACCTTGACCGCGCCCGTCGGCAGGTCGACGTTCACGCCGGTCACGCCGTCGATCTTGGTGACCTCTTCGGTCACGGAGGCGACGCAGTGGCCGCAGGTCATGCCGGTGACGGTGAAAGTGGACTCGGCCATCGGGTGCTCCTGGTTCGTTGATCCGGTGTGACTCGGGTGGCGTGCGCAGCCGCTAGGAACGCACCAGGCGGGCGATCGCGTCGCTCGCCTCGCGGACCTTGGCGTCGGCGTTCTCGCCACCCTGGGTGAGGGCGTCCGCTACGCAGTGCTTCAGGTGCTCGTCGAGCAGACCGAGGGAGACCGCCTGGAGCGCCTTGGTCGCCGCGGCGATCTGGGTCAGGACGTCGATGCAGTACTCGTCGTCCTCGACCATCCGCTGCAGCCCGCGGACCTGCCCCTCGACCCGGCGCAAGCGCTTGAGGACGTCGTCCTTGCCGGAGGTGTAACCCCGCATGTCCACTCCCTTCGGTCACCTGTTGCGTGCCCGTCAGGGATATTCATACCCCTGGGGGGTACCTGAGTCAACTCGGACGTCAGGTGGGGTGACTGGCGTCACCCACGGAGGGGCCAGGCGCGCACCCTACCCCCGTACTGTATCCGGGGTTGGGCGGAGGAGGGCCGTAGGCGGGCGGTGATGGGGTGGAGGTCGCCTGGGGTGCGGTGAGGCCGCGGTGGGGAGGGAGCGGTGGCGAGGGAGCGGCCGGGCGAGGTGGGAGGGAGTGGCCCGTCAGTCGGTGCAGCGGAAGCAGAAGTGAGGGCCGACCGGGCGGTCCAGGCCGTGCCAGCCCGCGGCGACGGCCTGTGCCCAGAGCGCCGGCCATCTGGTGGCGGCCTCATCGGGCCGGTTGTGCACACGTCCGCAGTGGTCGCAGATCAGGACGAGCGCGGACACGTGGTGGTCACCGGGGATGGCGGTCACAGTGCGGGGATCGACTTCCTCGTCGGGTGTGGTGCGGGGTGGTGGTGCGGGTGGTGGGGCGGGGTGGTGGGGCGGGGTGGGGCAACCCGGGATTCTTGTGGTGGTGCGGGAGGCGGTGGCTCGGAAACGCCCGCGTCGAACCTTGCGATCAGCTTGCGATCCCCGGCGGGGTGGTCCGGTGTCCGGCAATCTGGTGCAGGTGCGGTGGTTGAGGCTGGCTCGGATCGACGATTTCAGTCCGGCTCGATTTGACATGGGGCCCTTACGGGCACCCCAGGCAGGCCAAAGCCGGGCAGGCCTGGCGGGAAAAGCGTCCGCCAAGCCTGCCCGGCTTCGACCAGCCTATGGCACCCGAACCCATGTCAAATCGGGCCTCGGTGGGGATGCTGCGGGTCCGTTGTGGGCGGGTGGGGTGTGGTGCGTCCGGTGGGTGCGCGGCGGGGGCGTTGTGGGCGGGCGGGAGTGAGGGCTGATGCGTCGGTTCTCGTTGCGGTGGCGGGTCGCGTTGGTCATGGGGCTCGGGTCGGTGTTGTTGACCAGTGCGGTGGCGGTGGCGGTTTGGAATCTCACGGCCGGCTACATGTTGCGCCAGCGGGAGCAGAGCGCGGTGCGGCAGGCCGAGGTGAACGTGAGGTTGGTCGACGCGGCGTTGAGCAGTGGCTCGGACGGGTTGACCGGGTTGTTGACCGGGCTGACCACGGGGCCCGACTCGACCGTGCTGCTGTTCCACGACGGCCAGGTGCTGACCAGCGGGCGGCAGGTGGACGCGCGGGCGTTGCCCCGGAGGCTGGTCGACCTGGGCAGGGAGGGCACGCCCGCCGCGCAGCGGCTCGTGGTGGACGGCATCCCGGTGCTGGCGGTGACGTTGCCCATCGAGTCGACCGACGGGGCCTACGTCGAGTTGGCGCCGCTGGTGCAGTTGGACCGCACGTTCCGCTTCCTCAGCGCCCTGCTCGTGGCGGTCACCGTGGTCAGCGGCTTGCTGGGGGTGGCGCTGGGCTCGTGGGCCAGTCGGCGGGCGCTGCGGCCGTTGACCGAGCTGACCAAGGCCGCCTCCCGGATCGCGTGCGGTGACCTGGGGGCGCGGTTGCCCACCCAGACCGACCCCGACCTGACGTCGTTGGCCGCCACGTTCAACGCGACGGCCGAGGCGCTCGAGCAGCGGGTGCGGCGGGACGCGCGGTTCGCGGGCGATGTCAGCCACGAGTTGCGGTCGCCGTTGACGACCATGGTCAACGCCGCCGAGGTCCTGCGCCGACGCCGCGTGGAAGTGCCGGGCACGGCGGGCAAGGCGCTCGACCTGCTGACGTCCGAAGTGGACCGGTTCGCGCGGATGGTGGTGGACCTGCTGGAGATCTCCCGGGCCGACCAGGGCGCCGAGGACCCGACGTCGGAGACGATCGACCTGGCGACGCTGGTGGCCAACGTCGTCGCGGCACGTCCGGGTGGTCCGGTCGAGGTGGACACCGGGTCGCCGCCGCCGCGGGTGCTCGGCGACCGCCGCCGGCTGGACCGCGCCGTGGACAACCTGCTCGACAACGCCGAGCGGCACGCGGGCGGTGTGGTGCGGATCGGGGTGTTCGCGCGGGACGGCAAGGCGCGGATCGAGGTGGACGACGCCGGGCCCGGGGTGCCGCCCGAACTGCGCGACCGCATCTTCGACCGCTTCGACCGGGGCGCGCGGGCCGGGCGTCGTGGCGCGGACACGGGGAGCGGGCTCGGGTTGGCGCTGGTCGCGCAGCACGTGCAGCGGCACGGTGGCACGGTGCGGGTGGAGGACCGGCCGGGTGGCGGAGCCCGGTTCGTGGTGGAGCTGCCGGAGGCCGGAGGATGAAGGTCGGGAAGACGGAGGGCGGGAAGACGGAGGGCGGGAAGACGGAGGGCGGGAGGACGAAGGTCGTGACGATCTTGCTGGCGGCGTCGGCGCTGGTCGTGTCGGCGCTGGTCACGGGGTGCGGCGTCACCACCCAGGACGAGCCGCAGCCGTTGGTCACGTCCACCGCGAACCCGGTGCCGACGCCGACGCTCACCCAACGCCCCGATCCCACCACCTCGACCACGTCGACCACGTCCGCTCCGACGTCGACCACGTAGGCGATAGCCGGCCCTGTCGGCGGAACGTGCGGCGCGCGGGCCCGGATGATGGGGTGATGCGCAGGCGGGTGTTGTCGGTGGTGGCGGTGGTGGCCATCATCGTGACCGTGGTGTTCGGTGGCGCGTTCGCGTTCCAGCGCAAGCTCATCTACCTGCCGACCGGTGGGCCGTTGCCGAGTGCGGGTGAGGTGTTGGACGGCGGGCGGGACGTCACGTTGACCACGGCGGACGGGTTGGGGTTGGCGGCTTGGCACTTCCCCGTGGAGTCGGCGCGGGCGACGGTGTTGGTCGCGCCAGGCAACGCGGGCAACCGCCGGCTGCGCCTGCCGCTCGCCCGGGCGTTGACGGCGCGCGGGCTGTCGGTGTTGTTGATCGACTACCGGGGTTACGGCGGCAACCCCGGCGATCCGACGGAGGCCGGGCTGGCGCTGGACGTGCGCGCGGCCCGGGAGCACCTGGTCCGCGACGCCGGTGTGCCGGCCGACCGGTTGATCTACTTCGGCGAGAGCCTGGGGTCGGCGGTGGTGGCGGAGTTGGCGGTCGAGCACCCGCCGGCCGGGTTGGTGCTGCGGTCGCCGTTCACGGACCTCGCCTCGGTCGGCGCGCGCCACTACCCGTTCCTGCCGGTCCGGTGGCTGCTGCTGGACGAGTTCCCGACCGAACGGCTCGTGGCGCGGGTGGACGCGCCGGTCACCGTCGTCTACAGCACGGCGGACTCGATCGTCCCGCCCGAGCAGAGCCGAGCGGTGGCGGCGGCGGCACGGGGGCGGTCCGTCGAGGTCACGGGGGCCGACCACAACGACCGCGTGCTGCTGGACGGCACGCGGTTGGTCGAGGCGATAGCCGGGGCCGCGTGAGCTACCAGGCGTCCTCCGGCCCGTCGTCGGGCAGCGGCACGACGCGGTTCTGGTCGGCGACGTCGGCCGGGTCGGCCTCGGGCACCTCCGGCGGCTCGGGGGCGTTCGCCCGGCCGACGGCGGCCTCCTCGTCGATGATCCCGGTGTCGGGCTCGGGCTCGACGGTGCGCAGCTGATCGGGCACGTCGTTCCACGGCTTCTCGGTCACGGTGATCCTCCACAACGGCGCGGGCACAACGGCGCGGGCAGGGCGCCGCCCGCTGCGACCAGCGTCGCAGCGGGCGGACGGATGCGACGTTCAGCAGGGGATTCACACACCATCGGGGGACTCAAACCCGTGGCGCCCGGCGAATCGCGCCACGAGGCGCGGGCCGGGCAACCGCGCCCGGGAAACCGGTGGTGCGAGCACCGTGAAGACCCCCGCTCCCACTCCGGATCACCTCCTCGGATCGATCACGGATCGCTGTTCGAACAGTCACTGTCGAGAGGTGGGGTGGCGGAGGGACCGCTGACGCGGCGGTGGGGATCGCTCGCGCGGGTCGACCCGGTGGGGCGGATGGACCGCGGGAGAACCCGGCCGGTCGGGGTCGGTGGACGGTAGCCGCGCGGTGGACCGGGGGCGGTGCTCGGTGGAGCCGTGGAAGTTGGCGGCGATGATCGCGGCGAACTCGGCGTCGAGCCACTGCCGATCCGCCAGGACCACGTCGGCGAAGCCGGTGGTCCACACGCCACTCGTGCCGATCACGTCGATCACTCCCGGGCCGCGTTCACCTGGTCACTGACCGATATACCTTTCTTATAGCCACCGCTGTAGGTAGTGTCAAGTACCCGGTGGCGGAGGGAGCCGACGTGGCCCTGCACGAACTCGACGACGTCGACTTCCCGGCCTACTCGATCGGTCAGGCGGCCGACCTGCTCGGCGTGCGGCAGGCGTTCCTGCGCAGCCTGGACACCGCCGAGCTGGTGCGACCGCACCGCTCCGCGGCCGGGCACCGCCGCTACAGCCGCAGGCAGCTCGAACTCGCGCAGCGGGTGCGGGCGCTGTTCGACCAGGGCCACTCGCTCGCCGCGACCACGCGCATCTTGGAGCTGGAGGACGCGCTGGCCGCGGCGCGCGCCGAGATCGCCGACCTGCGGGGCAGGCTCGGCGCCGGGTCAGGTGGTCCAGTCGGCTGACAGGCCGGAGACGGCGGCCTTCTCGCCGGTCGCGCTGATGTGCGCGGTCTCGTCGCCCAGCCTGAGGTCGGTCAGGGTCAGCTCGCCCCAGCGCGGTGGCAGGTGCGGATCGGTGGTCAACGTCCTGTTCGGCACGTGGGGCTCCAGGCCCAGGCAGGAGCGGACCAGCAGCAGCGGTGACGCGCTGGCCCACGCCTGCGGCGAGCACGACGTCGGGTAGGGCACGGGTGGGCTGAAGTCGTCGCGGGAGAAGCCGCAGTACAGCTCGGGCAGGCGTCCGCCGAACGCGGCGGCGGCGTCCAGCAGGCCGTCGGCCAGGCGGTGGGCGAGGTCGACCGCGCCGGGCAGGTGGGCGTAGCGCAGCAGCCCGGCCACCGCGATGGCCGTGTCGTGCGGCCAGACCGAACCGTTGTGGTAGCTCATCGGGTTGTAGGCGCCCATCGAGGACGCGAGCGTGCGCAGGCCGTAGCCGGTGTCCATGTCGGGCTCGGCCAGCCGCCGGATCACCGCGGCCGCGTGCTCGTCGGTCGCGATGCCCGACCACAGGCAGTGGGCGACGTTGCTGGTCAGCGCGTCGACGGGCTGCTTGCGGCCGTCGAGCGCGATGGCGTACCAGCCCCGGTCCGGCAGCCAGAACGCCTCGGCGAACCGGTGGCGCAGCTCGTCGGCGCGGTGGCGCAGGCGGGCGGCGGTGACCTCGTCGCCGAACCCCTCGGCCAGCTCCGCCCGCGCCCGGAACGCCGCGTACGCGTAACCCTGGACCTCGCACAGCGCGATCGCCGGGATGGCGGGTCGGCCGGAGGCGTCGTTGACGCCGTCGAAGCTGTCCTTCCAGCCCTGGTTGGCCAGGCCCCGGTCGGTGGCCCGGCGGTACTCCACGAACCCGTCGCCGTCGCGGTCGCCGTACCGGTCGACCCACGCGAGCGCGGCGTCGGCGGCGGGCAGCAGGGAGCGCACCACGTCGGGGTCCGCGCCCCACCGCCAGACCTCGGCCAGCAGCATCACGAACAGCGGCGTGGCGTCGACCGTGCCGTAGTAGTGGTTGCCGCCCAGCACCGCCGTGCTGTCCGGACCCAGCCGCAGCTCGTGCAGGATGCGGCCGGGCTCCTCCTCGGTCAGCGGGTCGACCACCTTGCCCTGCGTCTCGGCCAGGGTCTGCAATGTGCCCAGCGCCAGGCCGACGTCCAGCGGCAGCGCCATCCACGCGGTCAGCAGGCTGTCGCGGCCGAACAGGGTCATGAACCAGGGCGCGCCGGCGGCGACGAACGGTCGGCCGTCGCGCGTCGGGTCGTGGATCTGGAGCGCGCCGAGGTCGCTCTCCGTGCGGCGCAACACCCCCGTCAACACCGGGTCGCTCGCGGTGACCAGCGTGCTGGCCGCGCGCCACGCCCGGATCTTGCGCGCGGGCCCGCTGGCCTCGATCCGCTCGCCGCGGTGGAACTGGGGCTGCACCGGCCGGCCGGACACGGTCGGCTGCACGGCCACCTCCGTGGACCACCGGCCGCCGGCGGGCACGACCACGTGCCAGCTCAACGCGCCCGGCACCACCACGGGCTCGGCGGTGGCGGTGACCGACACCCCGCGCGAGCCGTCCTTGCGGTCGCGCAGCACGAGTTCCGACCCGGCGGCGGTGGTGTCGGAACCGCCGTGCGCGACCCGGCCCTCCTTGACCGCGAACAGGTCGGCGAAGTCGGCGTCCACGTGCAGCTCCAGCCGCACGGCGGTGGCTTCCCGGCCCAGGTTGTCGACCGTGATCGTCTCGCGCATCCCGTCGCCGACCAGCCGTTCGCGCACCAGCAGCAGGGTGCTGTCGGCGAGGCCGGCGGCGGGTGGGCGGCGCAGCGCGAACCGCGCGGCGAACGCCTCCGGGTGCGAGACGGACAGCGGGTGCGGCGTGCGGCCGTCCAGCCGGAGCTGCCAGCGCGACACCACGCGCGCGTCGCGGAAGAACAGGCCGTGCGGCGTGCCGGGCTCGATGTCGCCGGTGCCCGTCGAGAGGCAGAAGGTGCTGCCCTCGACCAACGTCGTGGTGCCGCCGACGTCGCCGGTGAACGCCGGCTCGCCCGCGTTGAGCGGTTCCGGTGGCAGGTCGGCCGTCACGCGCGGTCCCCCGAGGCGTGCAGGGCGGGCCCGCCGTCGGTGTTGCGCTGGTAGACCCGGTCAAGCGCGTTGTCCAGCGCGGCGTAGTCGCGGCGCAGAGCGGTGAGCGAGCCGTCGGTGTCGAGCGCCGCCCGGTAGGCGGCCTCGTAGCCCGCGCCGAGGCCGTCGACGTCGAAGCGCGCGGCGACGTGCGCCCGGCAGGCGGCCGGGTCCAGGTCGCGCACGTCGCGCAGCGCGGCCACCAGTTCCTCGGGATCGTCCCGGACCAACCCGGTCACGCCGTCCACCACCACCTCCGGCACCGCGCCCGCCCGCAGCGCCACCACCGGCGTCCCGCAGGCCATCGCCTCGATCATCACCATGCCGAACGGCTCTTCCCAACGGATCGGGAACAGAAGACACCGCGCGGCGGAGAGGAGGTTGCGCTTTTCGGTCGCATCGGCGACGCCGAAGACGTGGTCGCGCTCGGTCAGCCGGGGGCGGACCTCGGCCTCGAAGTACTCCTTCTCGATCGGCTCGGCGCACTTGCCCGCCAGGACGAGCGGCACACCGGCGGCGTGGGCGGCCTCCAGCGCCAGGTGCGGCGCCTTGTCCGGGTGGAAGCGCCCGAGGAACAACGCGTAGTCCTCTTTCCGGGAGCGGAACGGCCAGTCGCGCAGGCGCAGCGCGTTGTGCACGGTGGCGACCCAGTTCAGCTCCGGCGCGAGCACGCGCTGCCGGTCGCTGATCGCGACGAGACCGACGTCCTCGCCCAGTTCCCGGTAGTAGCGGCGCAGGTCCGCGTCGACGGGGCCGTGGACGGTGGCCACGGTCGGCAGGCCCATCGCGGCGAACGCGGGCGCGTTGAGCGGACCGGCGAGGGTGTGGTCGTGCACGACGTCCAGGCCCTCGGCGGCGGCGAGCCGTGCGATCTCGCGGCGGACCGCCGCCGCGTGCACGACTTCGGGGAACGGCTCGCCGAGGCGTTCGGGGATCGTGCGGTCCCAGACGGGGACGAACCGGGCCCTGGTGCCGGGTCGCCCCGCGCCGAGCAGGGTCACCGAGTGACCGCGGGCGACGAGCGAGTCGGCGAGATCGGCGACGACGGCCTCCACGCCGCCGTAGGCCTTGGGCGGCACGTCGAAGTACGGTGGGGCGACGAGCGCGACGCGCAACCGGTCGCGGACGGCCTGGTGGGAAAGCGTTGCGGTGGAAGACAGGTTGCTCAAGTCGACCTCCGAGGCGGCAGGCGGACCACTGTTGGCACTCTTCGACCGAGAGTGCTAACAAAGATCGTGGGCGGTGCGCAACACCCACCGCCGCGAACATGACGTCGATCACGGGAGAGGTGCAGCGGTGGTGGCGGTGGACGGAGACCTGGTGCCGTTGCGGGCGGACTTCGACGTCGTGTGGCGCGGGTACGACCGCGGCCACGTGCGGCGCTACGTCGAGGGCGTCGAAGCCGAACTCCGCGTGCTGGCGGTGGATCGCGACGCGGCCGAGGCCCGGGCCGACGACCTCGCCCGCCAACTCGAGACCGCCCGCGCGGAGATCCGCGTGCTGCGGGAGCACGTCGACCGGATCTCCCGCACGCCGATCGAACCGGACGCGCTCACCGAGCGGTTGCGGCGCATGGCGGAGCTCGCGCACGAGGAGGCGGCCGAGATCACCGCGCGGGCGCGGGCCGTCGCCGAGAACCACTGGGCCACCGCGGAACGGGCCGCGACGCGGGCGCGCGAGCGGTCGGAACGGCTCGTCGCCGAGCTCGACGCGCAGCGGCGGCAGGCGGAGGCCGAGCACCGGAGGTCGATGCGGGAGGCCGGTGAGCGGATCCTGGCCGAGACGCGGGAGGCCGAGCGGCGCCGGCGTGAGCTCGACGAGCGGGCGGCGGCCGTGCGCGAGGAGGTCCGGGTCGACTTCGAGTTGGCGATGGCCGCGCGACGGGCCGAGTCGGCGGCGGCACTGGCCGCCCAGGAGGCCGCCGCGCGGGCGCGGGCGGATCAGCTGGTCCGCGCGGCGGAGGAGCACGCGCGGCGGATCGTGACCGAGGCGCGGCAACGGGTGGACGAGCTGCGCGCCCGGCGCGACCGCATCGCCGCCGGGTTGCGCGACGCGCGGGAGCTGCTGGCCGAGGCGAACCCGTTGCTGCACGCGCCGCTGGACGAGATCCCCGCCCAGCGAACGGGCTCGGAGCCCGTCCCTGAAAGTACAGCGGAGGCTGTATAGTTCTGCTGGTGCTGACGTGTGAAAGGCGCGAGACGGCGCTCGCCCGGCTCGGCCGGGCGCTGGCCGACCCGACCCGGTGCCGCATCCTGGTCGCCTTGCTGGACGGTCCCGGCTACCCGGCGCGGTTGGCCGAGCAGTTGGGCCTGAGCAGGTCCAACGCCTCCAACCACCTGTCGTGCCTGCGCGGCTGCGGGCTCGTCGTGGCCACCTACGAGGGTCGGCAGGTGCGCTACGACATCGCCGACCCGCACCTGGCCCGCGCCATCGGCGAGCTGCTCGACGTGGTCCTCGCCGTCGACCCGACGCAGGACTGCGTGGACGACGCGGTGGTCGCGCGATGACCGCCGAGACGTCACCCACGCCGACGTCCACGTGCGCGGACGGCTGCTGCGCCGTGGAGCCGAAGCCGGTCCTGGCGCCGGACCGCCGCGCCGCGCTCACCCGGCGGGTCCGCCTGCTGGTGGCCGCCACGATCACCTACAACGTCGTCGAGGCGGTGATCGCGATCAGCGCCGGCACGATCGCCTCGTCGACCGCGCTGATCGGCTTCGGCCTCGACTCCGTGGTGGAGGTCGCCTCCGCCACCGCCGTCGCCTGGCAGTTCTCCGCCAAGGACCACGAGGCCAGGGAACGGGTCGCGCTGCGCGTGATCGCCCTGTCGTTCTTCGCGCTGGCGCTCTACGTGGCGGTCGAGTCCGTCCGCGCCCTGCTCGGCGCTCAGGCCGCCGACCACTCCGCGGTCGGCATGGTCCTCGCCGCCGTCTCGCTGGTCGTGATGCCGGTCCTCTCGCGCGCCCAGCGCACGGCGGGCCGCGAGCTCGGCTCGACGAGCGCCGTCGCCGACTCCAAGCAGACGTTGCTGTGCACGTGGCTGTCCGCCGTCCTGCTGGCCGGGCTGGTCCTCAACAGCACCCTCGGCTGGTGGTGGGCGGATCCACTGGCCGCGCTCGTGATCGCCGCCGTGGCGGTCAAGGAGGGCCGCGAGGCCTGGCGCGGCGACCACTGCTGCTGACGCGCGGCTACCCGGCCCCGCCGAGGCCGAGCCGGCCGCCACCGCCCGGGAGCGGTGGCGGCCCCGGGCGCACGAGCAGCACCACGTTCACGCCGGCCACCAGCACCAGTCCGGCGAGCGCGACCCAGAAGCCCACCGCCGTGCCGACCACTTCGCCCGCCCGGCCCACCACGTCGACGCCTCGCGCGGACGGCAGGTGGACCAGCCAGGTCGCCTCCTGCTCCGCCAGCGAGACCAGCCGGCCCACCAGCGCGACCTCGGTGGCCACCAGCAGCGCGGCCGCCACCGACGCGACCGCCGCCGTGAGGATCGCCCGCAGCCTCCACACGCGCACGAACATGGTCAACAGGCCGAGGCCCATCACGACCGCCGTCGCGATGCCCCACACCCGCACCGCACCCCTCGGCGCCGCCTCGCTCGCCATGCCCGCGTTCGCCTCCGGCGACAGCTCGAACACCCCGCTGACCGAGAAGTCGGGATCGCCGCCGGTGACCACGTCGGCGCCCGACACCGAGACGCTGACGGCTCCCGACCCCTCCGGGAGGTCGGCGGGCAGCGAGCACGACGCCGTCGCCATGGGCAGCACCAGGAACAGCAACGCCACCAGCAGCAAGCCGGTCGGCCCGGCCCACACCTGAACCCGCTTGACCTCGCCGTCCGCCGCCATGAGAACGCACGCTAGGGCGCGCTCGCACCGCTCCCCACGCCGTGGCCGCAACCGGCCGGCTCAGACAGAGTGTCCAGAAGCCGGACTTTGTGTCTAGACTGCGGGCATGACGGCGGACGTGATCCTCGCTGCGCTCAAGGGCGTGGTGCCCGGGTTGGCGGCGACGTTCGGGCGGTCGTGCGAGGTGGTGCTGCACGACTACCGGCAGCCCGACCACTCGGTGGTCGCGGTGGCGGGCGACGTGACCGGGCGGCGCGTCGGCGGGGCCATGAGCGAGATCGGGCTGGCCGTGCTCGCCGCCGGCGACGAGGCGGTCGACGAGCTCAACTACCTGACCCGCACGCCCGACGGGCGGTTGGTCAAGTCGTCCACCATGCCGTTGCGCGACGAACACGGCACGGTGTTCGGCGCGCTGTGCGTGAACCTGGACGTGACGGCGTTGCGCCAGGTCGGCGACCTGCTCGCGGACCTGGCCGGTGGTGGCGGCGCGCCGACGACCACGACGTTCAGCGACGACGTCGAGGAGGTCGTCGACGCCGTCGTGCGCGCCGAGGAACTGGCCTTGGCCAAACCGGTGGCGGGCCTGGGCAGACCCGAGCGCCTGCGCCTGCTGCGCGCCCTCGACCGGCGTGGCGTGTTCCACCTGCGCGGTGCGGCGCCGAAGGTCGCGGCACGGCTCGGCATCTCGCGCGCCTCCCTCTACGCCGACCTGGCCGCGTGCCGGACCGAACCGACCGATGAGGAGCGATGACCCCCTACCTGCTCGTGGACGAGGCGAAGGTGCGGCGCAACGTCGACCGCCTGCGCGCCCACCTCGACGCGCTCGCCACCCCCCTGCGCCCGCACGTGAAGACGGCCAAGTCGGTCGACGTGGCCCGCTTGGTCTTCGACGGCGGCACGGGCCCCATCACGGTCTCGACGCTGCGCGAGGCCGAGGCGTTCGCGGACGCGGGGTTCACCGACATCGTCTACGCGGTCGGCATCGCGCCGGCCAAGCTGGACCGGGTGCCGGCGCTGCGGCGGCGCGGCGTGGACCTGGTGGTGCTGCTGGACAACGTCGCGCAGGCCCGTGCGGTGGCGGAGGCGTCGGCCGCGTCCGGGATCGTGATCCCGGCTCTGATCGAGGTCGACTGCGACGGCCACCGGGGCGGCGTGCTGCCCGGCTCCCCCGACGTCGCGGAGATCGCCGCCGCGCTCGACGGCGCGGAACTGCGCGGCGTGCTGACCCACGCCGGCGAGTCGTACTTCTGCTACACCCGCGACGCCCTGGTGAAGGCGGCGGAGGCCGAACGCGCCGCCGCCGTCCGCGTGGCCGAGGACCTGCGCGCGGCGGGGCACGCGTGCCCGGTGGTGAGCATCGGCTCGACGCCGACCGCGCACGCCGTGACCGACCTGACCGGCGTGACCGAGGTCCGCGCGGGCAACTTCGTGTTCTTCGACCTGGTGATGGCGGGCATCGGCGTGTGCTCGGTGGCCGACCTCGCGCTGTCCGTCGTGGTCACGGTGATCGGCCACCGACCGGGCCGGATCATGACCGACGGCGGCTGGATGGCCACCTCGCGCGACCGCGGCACGTCCCGCCAGCCGGTCGACCAGGGCTACGGCCTCGTCGCGCCGCTGGACGGCCCGCCGTTCGAGGACCTGCTGATGACCGACGCCAGCCAGGAGCACGGCACCCTGGCGATGCGGCCCGGCAGCGACCGGCCGCTGCCCGACCTGCCGGTCGGCACGCAGGTCCGCGTGCTGCCCAACCACGCGTGCGCCACGGCCGCGCAGCACGACGCCTACCGGCTCGCCGGCGACGCGGGCACGACGTGGGAGCGGGTGAACGGCTGGTGATCTTCCTGTCGGAGGAGGAAACGCGCGCGCTGGTGACCCGGGAGCTGGCCTACGAAGCCGCCCTGTCGGCGTTGCTGGAGGCGGCGGACGGCGGCGTGCAGTTCCCGGCCGTGGTCGGTCACGGGTCCTCGCCCGCCAACCGGTTCACCGTCAAGTCGGCCGCCGCGGCGCGGGCGGCCGGGGTGAAGATCGGCAGCTACTGGCCGGGCAACACCGAGCGCGGGCTGCCGCGGCACAACTCGGTGATCCTGCTGTTCGACCAGTCCACCGGCCGGATCGCGGCGGTGATCGAGGCGGGTTTCGCGAACGCGTTCCGCACCGCCGCGGCCGACGCCGTGGCCGCCGACGTGCTGGCCCGGCCGGACGCGCGGTCGTTGGCGGTCTTCGGCACGGGTCCGCAGGCGTGGCACGAGTGCGTGGCGCTGGCCCGCGTGCGCGACCTGGCGGTCGTCCACGTGGTGGCGCGTGACGCCGGCCGGGGTGCGCGGTTCGTGGCCGACCTGGCGGCCGAAGGGCTGCCGGCGGTGCTGACCGGGGCCGAGGAGGCGTGCCGGTCGGCGGACGTCATCGTCACGGCGACGACCGCCCGCGCCCCGCTGTTCGAGGCGGGGTGGGTGCGGCCGGGCACGCACGTGGCGAGCATGGGCTCCGACGGCAAGGGCAAGCAGGAGCTGCCGGTGGAGCTGCTCGCGTCCGCACGGCTGTTCTGCGACTGGCCCGCGCAGTCCGCGGCGATCGGCGAGTTCCAGCACGTGCCCGACGCCCGGCCGACCGCGTTGGGCGACGTGCTCGCGGGCCGTGCGGCGGGTCGGACGTCGCCCGAGGACGTGACGGTGTTCGACAGCTCGGGCATCGCGTTGCAGGACCTGCACCTCGGCGTGGCGCTCCTGCGCGCCGCCGGGCTCACCCCGCCACCAGCGGGGTGACCGCGGGTCGGGTGCGGCGTCGCGGACGGTCGCGGAGTCCACTGTGGACTCGTGGGCGCGCCGCTCGGACCGTGCGGCTTGGCAGGTTCCGGCCGTGGCGGGGGAGGTCGCGGGGAACCTGCCACGCTTGACGGCATGACACCCTCCGCTGTGGACCGGCTGCTGCTCGCCGGCGGGCTGCTCGCCGCGCTGGCCACGGCGGGCTGCGACACCGTGTCAGGCACCGCCGTTCCCGCTCCGATGACCAGCACCACGACCACGACGACCACCACCACTCCGCCGGCGCCGACCGCCGCGGACGGCACGAACTACGCGGCGTGCGCGGACGGCACGTGCGAGGTGGCGTTGTCCGGCCCGGTCGACATCCCGCTGGGCGGGGCGGCCGGGCCGGGCACGTTCGCGGTGCGCGCGGTGCTGGCGGACGGGATCGAGTTCGAGCTGACGTCGGCCATCGGCGGTGGCAGCGGTTCGCTGAAAGGGCACTGCACGGCCACGTTCGTGCCCGGTGGCGGCGGCATGTCGTGCTCGAACAAGCCGTCCCCGCCGCCCGAGCCCCGCGCGGGCGTGCTCGCCGTGCAGATGGTCGGCGTCACGGGCGGGACGGCGGTCGTGCGGCTGGTCACCGGGTGACGCGGCTCAGCCGAGCTGGTAGCCGACCTGCCGCACGGTGTGGATGAGCGGCGGCTGGCGCAGCTTGCGGCGCAGCCCGGCCATCAGCACGTCCAGCACGTTGGTCGCGGGCTGCGCCATCTCGTCCCACGCGTGCCGGATGAGGTCGGCGCGCGACACCGGCCGCCCCGCGTTGGCCAGCAACAGCTCCAGCACCAGGTACTCGCGCCGGGTCAACGTCAGCAGCACGCCGGCGCGCCGCACCTGGCGCGCGCCGGCGTCCAGCTCCACGTCCGCGTGCCGCAGCACGGCGGGCCGCTCGATCTCGCGGCGGTGGCACAGCAGGCGCACCCGCACCACCAGCTCCTCCATCGCGAACGGCTTCACCAGGTAGTCGTCGCCGACCTCCAGGCCCTCCACCCGGTGGCCCACGCCGTCCAGCGCGGTGAGGAACAGCACCGGCACCCGCAGCCCGGACCGCCGCCCCTGCCGGACGTAGGCCAGGGTGTCGACGCGGCCCGACGTGCCGCGGGCGGGAACCATGCGGTCGAGCACCGCGCAGTCGTAGGAGTTGACCGCCAGCGCCTCGTCCGCGCTCGCCAGGTCCGCCGCCGTGTCGACCGCGAAACCCGCGCCCCGCAACGACACCGCCACCGCGAACAGCAGGTCCGTCTCGTCCTCGGTCACCAGGATGCGCACGTCACCACCGTAGTCACCCGGCGCGTTGCAGCAGCCAGCCCCGGTCGGCGGCCTTCGCGCCCGCCTGGAACCGGCTGCGCGCGCCGAGGCGGTTCATGATGTCGGCGACCATGCGCCGGACCGTGCGGACCGAGACGTCCAGCCGGGCGGCGGCGGCCTCGTCCGTGCTGCCGGCGAACAGCAGGGTCAGCAGCTCCTGCTCGCGCCGGGACAGCTCGCAGTCGTCGGCCACGTCGTAGGCGGCCACCGCCTCCGGCCAGACCCGCTCGAACAGCTCGACCGCCGCGCGCACCACGCTGGGCAGCCGGAACACCGCGACGCCCTGGTCGGCCGGCAGCACGGCCGCGACACCGTCGACGACGACCGCGTCCATCGGGACCTGCGGCAACGTGCGCACGTCGCACGGCGCCAGGGCCAGCGCGGAGGGCCGCAGCGCGTCGGGCAGCAGGACCCGGTAGCGCACGCCGCGCCGCAGGTTGGCCTGGTCGATCCGGCGCAACGACATCCCGCCGGTGGCCATCACGACGACTTCCGCGCGGGCCTTGGCGAGCAGCGCGTCCACGCCGGTCGGCAACACCTTGATCACAGGACACCTCCGATGAGCAGCGAGGCGGCGACGCCCCGGGCGTGCAGTCCATCCAGTCGTTCGAGTCGTACGTGTGCGGAGAGCACGCCGACGGCCGCTTCCACGGCGGCTTCGGCGGCTCCCGCGATGCGCAGCACCGCGTCGTCCGCGGTCAGGGCGACGGTCACCGCGACGCCGGGCGCGGCGGTGAGCAGCCAGTCGACGGCGGCGCGCGCGGTCGTGCCGGGCAGCCGGAAGCAGGCCTGCGCGACGGGCCCGCTGTGCCAGTAGCGCCAGTCCTCGCGGACTTCGCGGTGCCCGGTCACGTGACCGAGCGCGGCGATGGTGGTGACCAGGTCCTCCTCGGCGAGCAGGTCGGTGGTCACGCCGCGGCGGCGCAGCTCGCGGCGAGTGCGGCGGGTCGAGTTGCCGAGCACGCGGACCACCTCGTCGTCGTGCCAGAGCTCCGGCGTCCGCTTCGCCTGCACCGCGACCCAGGCCCGCGGTCGCCGCACCTGGCCGCGCCCGACGTGCAGGACGACCCGGACGTCCGGCCCGGCCAGCCCGGCGAGCACGCGGGGAGCGGCCAGCCGCGGTCGCAACACCGCCACCACCCCGCCGGGCCCGTGCACGTGGTCCCCCTCCACCCACGCGCCGGGCGCGACGACCTCCAACAACCCCCCGCTGCGCCGCCGCCGGACCCGGAACGCCACGTACCGCCCGACCCACTCGGACACCCACCGCCGCCGCCACCGGCCCAACGCCGAGACCAGCACGACCGCCGCCGCGACCCACAGCGGAACCGCCACGGGCCAGGGCGATCCGACCCCGAACAGCACCGCGAGCACGGCGAGTTGGGCGCACACGAACCTGGTCATCGCGATCCCCCCGACACCCGGACCCGGTTCGAGCGGGCAGGACGAACGCCGGGCCCGCGGACCACGCCACCCGAACCGCGTGCCACACCGCCACCCGCCCCCGAACCGCGGCCCGGCACCGACAACAGCCCAGCCGTCCATCCCACACCGACACAGACACCAACACCGGCACCGCGAGCACGACCCCGCATCACGCGGCCACCTCCCGGCGCGCCCGCACCAGCTCCGGCCCCGGCTCGACACCCAGCTCGGCGGCCAGGAAGTCGCACACCCGCTGGTACTCCGACAGCGCGTTCGCCCGCCGACCGGCCGCGTGCAGCGCCCGGACCAGCCGCGCCCACGCCGCCTCCCGCAACGGGTCCTCCGCGGTCAACGTCCGCAGCACGGCGATCGCCTCGCCGTGCCTGCCCACCGCCGCGTACGCGTCCGCCAGCCGCTCCCGCAGCTCCCACCGCAGTTCGCGCAGCCAAGCCGTCGCCGCCAACGCCGTCTCCGCCCGCAACTCCGCGAACGGCGCTCCCCGCCACAACTCCAGCGCCGACGTCAGGCAGTCGACGGCCTCCGGCGGGCTCACCCGAGCGGACCGGTCCAGCAGGGCACGGGCGACGTCGGCGTCCACCTCGCCCGGCGCGACGTGCAGCCGGTAGGACCGCGGCCTGGCGTCGATGCGCCCCGCGGGCACGACCTGCCGGAGCTGCCAGACGTAGGTGCGCACGTTCCGCGAGGCCGACGGCGGAACGGCCTGTTCCTGCCAGATCTCGTCGATCAGCTCCTCTAGGCTGACCCAGGCGTTAGCGTGCAGGAGCAACGTGGCCAGCAGGGTGGCGGGCTTGCGCGGCCCGTCTTGCGGGCCGAGGACTCGGAAGATCACGCCACGAACGATCCGTCACGACACATGAGGTTCTGATGACATGCGGGTGATGGTGGTGGAGGACGACGAGAACCTCCGGGTCGCCGTGGCGGCCGAGTTGCGCGGCGCCGGGCTGGACGTGGACACCGCGGCCGACGTCCCCGCCGCGGATCGCGCGTTCGCCCGCACCGACTACGCGTGCGTGGTGTTCGACCGGATGCTGGGCGACGACGACGCCATCGACTACGTCCAGCGACAACGCGCACGCGGCTGGACGACGCCGGTGCTCTTCCTCACCGCGCGGGACACCGTCGGCGACCGGGTGGCGGGCTTCGCCCACGGCGGCGACGACTACCTGGTCAAACCGTTCGCCGTCGAGGAGTTGACCGCCCGGGTGCACAAGCTGTGCCGCCGCGCGGGCGTCGGCCGGCCGGCCGTGCTGCGCCACGCCGACCTCGAGGTGGACTGCATCCGGCACGAGGTGCGCCGCGCCGGCGTGCTGCTGTCGTTGTCCGGCCTGGAGTTCGCGGTGCTGGAGTACCTCGCCGCGCACGTCGGCCAGGTGGTCACGCGCACCGACCTGATCGAGCACTGCTGGGACGACGAGCCCATGGCCAACGTGGTGGAAGCCGTGATCAAGAGACTGCGCCGCAAGCTGCACGGGCCCGAGCTGATCCACACCGTCCACGGGCACGGCTACCGGCTGGGCGCCGCGTGAGCGGCGGCGCGAGCGGCTCCGCGGCGCGCTTGCGCAGCCTGCGACGGCTGCTCACCGTGCTGTTCACCGCGATGAACACCGCCGGGCTGCTGGTGTTCGCCATCCTGGTGATCCAGAACGACGGCGAGCAGGGCATCGACAAGCTGGACGCCGACCTGCACCGCGTCACCGACGTGGTGAGCAGGCTCATCGACTACGACGACTCGTTGATCACCGCGGACCTCGTGGGCGACCCCGTGAACCGCAACTGCCCCCAGTTCGTGATCCTCTCCGGCGGCGCCACCCGCGAGTTCGGCAGCCACCGCAGCGAACGCACCTGCGTGAACGCCGACATGGGCGTGCTCAGCGCCCTCGCGACCACCGCCGTGAGCCAGGAAGTCCTGGTGACCGGGCCGAAGGACGGCCTGCGGGTCCGCGCCCAGCCCGTGAAGACCGCGGACGACGAGGTGGTCGGCGCGATCGTCGCCTACACCGACCTCGCCCCGGAACGGGCGCGCCACCTCGGCACGGTGTGGCGCGTGGTCGGCGGCTGCCTGGTCCTGGTGATCGCGCTCGGCCTCGCCGGGCACGTGCTGTCGGGCCGCGCGATCCGGCCCGCCGCTGCGGCGTTGGAGCAGCAGGAGGTGCTGCTCGCCGAAACCGCGCACGACCTGCGAACACCGGTGGCCGCGCTGCGCGCGTTGGCCGAGACCGCGATGCGCAACCCCGACCAGCACGCCGAACTGCTGCCGCGCACGGTGGGGCTGGCCGCGCGGATGGGCGGCATCATCGACGGCCTGCTGGTCCGGGCCCGGCTGGCGGCGGGCGTCGAGCACCTGGCGATCCAGCCGATCTGGCTGGACCAGCTCGTCGCGGTGGTGGTCGAGGAGACGCCCGCGCCGGACGTCGAGGTCACCGTCGCCGCCGCGCCGACCATGGTCAACGCCGACCCGACCCTGCTGCAACGCGCGATCGGCAACCTGCTGGCCAACGCCCTGCGGCACGGTCGCCGCCCGGACGGCGACGCGAAGGTGCACATCACCGTCGCGGGCGGCCGGGTGACGGTGGCCGACAACGGGCCGGGCATCGACCCGGAGGCGGCCGAGCGCGTGTTCGACCGGTTCACCACCTCCGGCGCGTCCGCCGGGCTCGGGCTCGCGATCGTGCGCTGGGTCGCCCTGGCGCACGGCGGCACGCTGCGGGTCTACAACGCCGAGGAGGGCGGGGCGATCTTCGAGCTGTCCCTGCCGGTCAGCGGACCGTGAACGTCTCCCACGGCTTGAGCCGCACCCAGTCGTCGTCCAACCGGTACGCGAGGTAGTACGTGTACCGGCCGGGGCTGTCGAAGGAACGCCGGAACGCGATCTCCTGCGTGGTCGTGCCGATCGCGTGGTCGCGGATCTCGTCGAAGTCGTGCGAGGTGTTGGTGGAGCGCTGCACCACCTGGACGGTGAGCGCGCGCACGGTGATCGGCCGGTCGGCGGCGACCGAGGCGCGCACCACGACCTCGTCGCCCGCCTCGGGCAGCCGGGGTTCCAGGCTGAGCGTGGCGACGACGGTCGGCGTCGGCGGCAGCTCGGCGACGGGGACGTCGCGCTCGCCGGTCAGCACGACCGCGAGGACGAGCACCACCACCAGCGCCGGCACGCCGAGGAGCAGCAGGAACCGGGAACGAGACAAGGGCTGGACCGTTTCTGTATCGGGTGCCATACGCTACGTGATCGCAGACTAGGGGGTCGGTGTTATGGGGATATCCGCGAAGTGGCGTGGCCGGGCGCCGGTCGCCTTGTTGACCGCGGCCAGCCTCACCGTGGTCGGCTTGGCCATCGGTGGCGCGTCCGGCGTGCCGGAGCTGGAGTTCCTGAAACCGGGGCACTGGGTGCTGAACTCGGCGCTGGGCAAGGTGTTCCACGTCGACGGCTCGACCAAGCAGGTCAACGCCGAGGTGGCCGTGCCGGGCGCCGACCGGGGCAGCCTGGTGGTGCAGAGCGACACCAGCGGCTACGTCGTCGGGCGCGGCAAGTACACCGAGTTCGGCAAGTCGACGCTGCGGGTGGAGGGGACCACCGCCGCGCCGACCGACGACGAGGTGCCGGTCGCGCTGGAGGTCGCGGGCGGCCCGTACCTGGTCTACCGCGAGGCGGGCAAGGTGGTGCGCCTCGGCACCGACCACGCGGAACCGATCTCGACCAACGAGCCGCTGGGCAACCCCGTGGCCACCCCCGACGGCACGGTGTGGCTGCACTACAAGCAGAGCGGCCGGCTGTGTCGGTTGTCGCCGGGCACCACCGCGCCGTCCTGCCCGGCGACGGTGGCGGAGGGGCACACGGGCGGGCTGTCCGTCGTCGCCGACAAGCCGGTGTTCGTCGACACCACGTCCGACACGATGCACCTGGCCGAGGACATGAGCCGGATGAGGCCGCTCGGCGCGGACGTGCCCGACGACGCGAAGATCGGCCCCGGTGACGTGGCGGGCCGCGTGCCGGTGCTCGACCCGAGGGGCAAGCTGCACCTGGTGGACAGCGCGGACGTGGTCGGCGACCGCCCGCCGGCGGAGACCGTCGTCGTGCAGCTGGAGCCGGGCGACTACACCGCGCCGTTGACCACCGGCACCACCGTGGCGGTGCTCGACCAGCGCAACGGCACGCTGCACACCTACGACAGCACCGGCGGCAAGCACCAGAAGACGCCCGTGCCCGCCGAGCGCGGCACGCCCAGGTTGACCAAGGGCGACGACACGCGCGTCTACGTCGAGAGCGGCGAGGGCAAGCACGTGCTCATCGTCGACCCCGAGGGCAAGGTGACGCCGGTGCCGGTGAACGGCACGCAGCTGTCCGCGTCCCGAGGGCAGTCGCCGACGGAGACGACGACCCAGACGACCGACCAGCCGGTCGGCACCCAGCCACAGGCCCCGCTGCCGACCTCGCAGCAGCCGACCCGCCGGCAGACGCCGCCACCGCCGCCGGTGGTGCCGGCCAGCCCGCCGGGCGCGCCGAGCGGCCTGACCGCCACCGCGGGCAACGGCACCGCGTCGCTGGCCTGGGGCGCGGCTCCGGACAACGGCGCGCCGGTCACGGCCTACCACGTCTCGTGGAACGGCGGCGCGCAGACGGTCGGCGGCGGCACCCGCGCCTTCACCGCGAACGGCCTGGCCAACGGCACCGCGTACACGTTCACCGTGACCGCCCAGAACTCGGCCGGCCGGGGTCCGGGCTCCCAGGCGAGCGCCACGCCGTTCCAGGTGCCCACGATCACGATCTCGCGCGGCGCGGACAGCAACGACGGCTGCGAACCACCGGACTGCTCGCTGATCCACATCGAGATGCGCGGGTTCGCGCCGAACACCGACTACGACATCATCCCCTACTCGACCAAGTGGGGACAGTTCAACACCGGCCACGGCACCCGCACCGACGCGCAGGGCAACAAGACGACCAGCCGGTTCGCCTTCAGCGGTGTCGGCCAAGAGGTGTGGGTGGTCGCCGGTGGCGTCACCTCGAACCGCTTGTACTGGGAGGACCGGTGACCGTGCCCAACCCCACCGCGCCCAACCCCACCGCGCCCAAGGCGACCCGGGCGTACCAGGCCATCGCGGACAACGTGCAGCGCGTCGTGCGCGGCAAGCCCGAGGTGGTGCGGTTGGCCGTGGCCGCGTTGCTGGCCGAGGGGCACCTGCTCGTCGAGGACGTGCCCGGCCTGGGCAAGACCACGTTGGCGCGCTGCCTGGCGCGCAGCGTGGGCGGCACGTGGAGCCGCATCCAGTTCACCCCCGACCTGCTGCCGGGCGACGTCACCGGTGTGACCGTGTACCACCAGAAGACCGAGCGGTTCGAGTTCCACCCCGGCGGCGTGTTCGCCAACGTGGTGCTGGCCGACGAGGTCAACCGGGGCACGCCGAAGACCCAGTCGGCGCTGCTGGAGGTGATGAGCGAGCGGCGGGTCACGGTCGACTCGACGGCGCACGAGGTGCCGCACCCGTTCCTGGTGGTGGCCACCCAGAACCCGATCGAGATGGAGGGCACGTACCGGTTGCCCGAGGCGCAGCTCGACCGGTTCCTGATGCGGTTGTCGGTCGGGTACCCGGACCTGGCCGCCGAGGTGCTGGTGGTGATGAGCGACGCCGCGCGGGTCGGGCCGGACGACCTCGAACCGGTGATCGACGTCCCCGCGCTGCGCGAGGCGATCACCGAGGTCCGCGGCTCGCACCTCGCGCCCGCGATCGTCGAGTACGCCGTGCGGCTCGCGGCGGCCACCCGGGAGCACGCCGCCGTGCGCTGGGGCGCGAGCCCGCGCGGCAGCATCGCCCTCGTGCGGGCGGCGCAGGCGTTGGCCGCGACCGAGGGTCGGCTGTTCGTGACGCCGGACGACATCAAGGCCGTGGCCGAGCCGGTGCTGGCGCACCGGTTGGTGCTGACGCCCGACGCGGAGCTGAACCAGCGGCGGCCCGCCGAGGTGGTCGCGGAGGTGCTCGGCACGGTCGCGGCACCGCTCGCGGCGGGCTGACCGGTGCGGTTGACCCGGCGCGGCGTCGCCGTGCTCGTCGTGGCCCTGCTGTGCGGTGTCGGCGGTCTGGTGGCCGGCTACCCGTTGTTCCAGGCGTTGGCCGGGCTGTCGGTGGGCGCGGTGCTGGCGGCGTTCCTCGTCGCGGCCCGTCGTCCGCGCGTCGACGTGCGGCGTGACGTTTACCCCGACCGGGTCGAGCGCGGCAAACCCGCGCTGGCGCGGCTGGACGTGCGGCACGCGGGCGGCGGCTTCACCGCGCGGGACCGGTGCGGTCCGCACGTGCGCGCCGTGGTCGTGCGGGCGGACGCGGTGTACCGGTACGAGCTGCCGACCACGTCGCGCGGCAGGCACACCGTCGGCCCGCTGGCGATCGAACGCGCCGACCCGCTCGGCCTGGTGCGCAACCTGGTGGACACCGGCGACACGGTGACGCTGTGGGTGCACCCCCGGCTGCACCCGGCGCGGCCGTTCGCGGGCGGCTACCGGCGGCACCACCACGACGGCCCGACCACCGACCAGTCCCCGCGCGGCTCGCTGGACCTGCGCGAGGTGCGCGAGTACGTGCCCGGCGACGAGGTGCGGCTGGTGCACTGGAAGGCGACCGCGCGGACCGGGAAGCTGATGGTGCGCGACTACGCCGACCCCGACCAGCCGCGGTTCACGCTGCTGCTGGACACCCGGCACGCCAAGGGTTTCGAGGAGGCCGTGGAGATCGCCGCGTCCCTGCTGCACGCGGGTGTCGTCGCCGGTCGGCACGGCCGGCTGCTGACGCCGTGCGGGGTGGACGTGACGGTGCGGGGCGGTGTGGTGGGCGCGCGGCGGTTGATGGACGAGCTGTGCGTGCTGGACGTGCGGCCGGGGTCGGCGTTGCCGTCCCGTCCGCCCGGCAGCCTGGTGGTGGTGACCGCGGGTCCGCTGGACGCGATCGCGCCGTTGCGGCCCGATGTCGTGTTCTCGCTCGGCGGTCCCGGCGAGGTCGCCGACGCGCGGGTGATCTGGGCGCCGGACGCCGAACGGGCGGTGCGGCGGTGGAACGAGGCGGTGGGGTGAGCGTGGTCGTGCGGGGATCGGTCGCCGTGTACGCGGCCGCCGCGGTGGCGGGTCTGCTGTTCGGGCCGGTGTTCGGGGTCGGCGCGTTGCTGCTGCCGGTCGGCGCGGCGCTGCTGCCCGCGTTGGGCGTCACGTTGTGGTTGCGGTCGAGTGAGGCGTGGCGTGCGGTGGCGGCGGCCGTGGCGGGGCTGGCGGGGCTGCTCGTGGCGTTGCGCGCCGACCCGTCGGCGGTGCTCTCGGGCGTGACGGGGTCGTGGCGCCTGGCGTTGCAGACGACGTGGCCGGCGCGGCCGGAGCCCGAGGTCGTCGTGTTCGTGCCGCTGCTGGTGCTGGCCGCCGCGGTGTTCGGGGTCGAACTGCTGCTGCGGCTGCGCGCGCCGCTGGTCTCGCTCGTGCCCGCGTTGGGCGTGGTGGTGTTGAGCCAGGCCTACGCGGCGGCAGGTGGGGTGGCGGCGATCCTGGCGGCGCTCGCGTTCGCGGCGTGCGGTGTGGTGGTCGTGGCGCGGGACGTGCCGTGGGCGGCCGTCGCGCTGGGCGTCGTCGGCGCGGTGGCGCTGGGTGCGGTGTCTACGGGTCCGGCCTGGTCGTTGCGGACGGGTGAGTCCGCGCCGCTCGCGTCGCCGCGGGTGGCCAGTCCGCTGGACCTGGTGGCGTCGCGGTTGGCCGACCCGTCTACGCCGGTGTTCGAGTACGCGTCGGCCGACGCGGAGCCCGTGGACCGGTGGCCGATCGCGGTGCTGGACGAGTTCGACGGGGTGAACTGGACGCCCGGCGGCGAGCTGCGGCGGATGGGCGCGGGGCTGCCGGACGACGTCGGCGGTTCGGTCACCCGGTCGGCGCGGGTGGAGCTGCTGGGGTCGATGGGCGGTCCCTGGCTGCCGAGCCAGCCGCGTCCGGCCGCCGTGGACGGGGTGGACGCGCTCGTCGACCCCGCGCGTGGCACGTTGCTGGCGGAGCGGCCTTCGACGTACACGGTGACGTGGTGGGAGCCGCGGGTCGACCCGGTGTCGTTGATGGGCAAGGCGATCGACCCGGCCGCGCCGGGCGGGTTCGCCGGTGTCGGCGCGGTGCCGGCCGGCGTGGAGGCGGTGGCGCGGGACGCGGTGGCCGGCATGCGGTCGTCGTTCCAGACGGCGTTGGTGCTGGAGCAGTTCATGCGCCGCGAGTACGAGCTGGTGACGTCCGGCGACCTGCCGACCGGGCACGGTTGGCCGCAGTTGGAGCGGTTCCTGCTGGTCGACAAGCGCGGCACGAGCGAGCAGTTCGCGGCGGCCTACGTGGCGATGGCGCGGCTGCTGGCGATCCCGGCGCGGCTGGTGGTCGGGTTCGCCGGGTCTGGTGACGAGTCGGTGGTGCGCAACGGTGACGCCATGGCGTGGCCCGAGGTGGCCGTGGCCGGTGTCGGGTGGGTGGCGCTGGACCCGACGGGGTCGGCGCGGGTGTCCTCGGCTTCGGCGGGGTTGGCCGAGGTGACGGAGGAGGCGCGCGACCAGCTGCCGCCGGTGGAGGACCTGGCGCCGCCCGTGCTGCCGCCACCGGGCGCCGGCGACGTCGCCCCGCCGGTGCGGGTGCCGTGGGGGGCGTTGCTGTGGTTGGTCGTCGTGCCGCCGGCGGGGTGGTTGGTCGGCGTGCCGCTGGTCGCCGGGGTGCGGTCGTGGCGTCGGCGGCGTTCCGGGACGGTGGCGGACGCGTGGGCCGAGGTGCGGGATCGCCTGCGGCGGCACGGGGTGGCGGTGACGTCGGCGATGACGGTCCGGGACGCCGCGGTGGCAGCGCGGCCGGTCGTCGACCGGTCCACAGTGGACGCGTTGTCGGGCCTGGCGATGGCGGTGGACGCCACGATGTGGTCGGGTGCGCCGGTCGACGCGCGGGTGCACGCGTGGGCCTCGGTGCGGGCGGTGCGGTCCGGGTTGGCCCGTCGTCCGCTGAAGGCGCGGTTGCGGGCGCTGCTCCGGTACTGAGCCGGTACCGGGCTACCTGCCGCAGACCGCGTCGCGGATGCCCTTGGGCTGGCTGACGTAGACGTTGTCGCGGTCGGTGCCCTGGACCTCGAAGCAGTACTTGCGGCCGGGCTCGACCGGGATCTGCGTGGTCTGCTCGCGCAACTGCACCGTCGCCCGGTTGGGTTGGCCTTCGGGCGCGACGATCACGACGTAGTCCAGCTTCGCCGAGCTGCGCCAGGCGAGCCGCACCTTGTCGCCGGCGTCCTCGACCACTTCCAGCTCGATCTGGACCCCGCCGTTGCCGTCGGGCGTGTTCATGGTGGGCGCCGCGGGTGCGGGTGGTGGTTCGTCCTCGCCGAGGAGGAGGAACGGCGCGGCGGCGAACAGCGCCAACGCGCCCACGATGCCCGCCACCAGCCCGATCCGCCCGGTCCGATCGGTCTTCTTCCCGGTCGGCTTCACCTCGGCGAGGGGCATCCGCACCGGCGGCGCGGGCGGAACGGCCAGGTAGGGCTCCGGCGGCAGGTCGGCCGCGGGTGGTGTCGAGGAGAGGAAGCGCTCGACCATCGGTGAGGCGGCCGGGCGGGGAGGCATCGCGGGCGGCACCTCGTGCGCGGGCAGGTGCGCGCCGGGGCTCGGCGGCGGGCCGAACGGCGACTCGGGGGCCGGTGCAGGCGGTATGTGCGCCGGCGGAACTTGGCCGAGCGGCGCGGACTCCGCACCTCCCGGCGGCGGGCCGAACGGCGACTCAACCGGCAAGGCGTGACCCGGCGCGCCGAAAGCCGACACGTCGCCCGGAGCGGGCGCGACAGGCCCCAGCGGCGCGGCGAAAGCCGACACGTCGCCCGGAGCGGGCGCGACAGGCCCCAGCGGCGCGGCGAAAGGCGGCTCGGCCGGCGGGACGTGGCCCGGCAGCGGGGTGAAAGGCAGCTCCGCCACCGGCGGGGCATAAGGCGAAAGCGATGCCGGTGGTGCGTAAGGCGATGGGCCCGACCCGGCGGCGGGCATCGTGAACGACGGGCCGGGGGCCGGTGCGTAAGTCGTGTCCGCGAAGTCGTCGAAGCCGACACCGGCGATCGCCGCCAGCCGTGCCGCCACGTCCGTCGGACGGGCCTCCGGCTCCCCCGCCAGCAGCGCGCGCACCAGGTCGGCCAGGCCCGCGGGCAGGTCCGCGCGCGTCACCTCCGGCACCGCAGCACCCAGCACGCGCAGCAGGTGTTCCTCCGCCCGCTCCCCCATCCGCCCGGGGTACGGCACCTCGCCCGTCAACGCCAGGTACAGCACGGCGCCCAGCCCGTACAGGTCGGTCCGCGCGTCGCGCACCGCGTCGCGCACGGTCTCCGGCGCGGCGAAGTCCACCGGCGGGTCGGCCGGGAACGCGCGGCGCGCCACCAGCCCGCCGTCGGCCAGCACCGGCTCGCCGGACGGGCGGAACAGGACGTTCGTCGCGGTGACCCCGCCGTGCACGAGCCCGGCGGCGTGCGCGGCGGCCAACGCCTCCGCCAGCACCTGCCCCAGGTCCAGCACCTCGGCCACCGGCAACGCGCCCTCGTGCCGCACCCGCGCCGCCAGCGAGTGCCGGCACAGCTCGGAGCACACCGCCGTGACGCCGTCGGCCAGCTCCTCCACCCCGCGCACGACCGGGGTGAACGGCACCCGCCGCCACTTGCCGATCTCACGTTCCAGCGCGGCACGCGTGCGGCGGTCCAGCGCGACCGAGAACACCTTGTACGCCATCCCGGCGCCCGCGTACACCGTCGCCACCGGGCCCTTGCCCAGCGGTACGAGGTGGTTGCCCTGAGGATTGGCCATCGCGGTGCTCATTGTCCCCACGGTGCCGCACCGCGTCCAGCCGCCCCGCCGCGTGTCCGGTAGCTGCCGCACGACGACCACGGGCGGCGCGGCCGGTCCATCGTGGCGCGCATGAACACCACAGGGCTGGTGCGGGTGACGATCGCCGCACCCCACCGGCGCATCGACTTGGCGCTGCCCGAGCACTCGTCGGTCGCCGAAGTGCTGCCGGGGCTGGTGAAGCACGCGGGCGAACCCCCCGCCGACGACGGCTGGCTGCTGCGCAGACCCGACGGAACGCCGCTGGAACCCGGCCGCACGTTCGCCGCGCACCGCGTGCGCGACGGCGAGGTGCTGCACCTGGCGCACCGGCGCACGGAGTGGCCGGAGCTGGAGTACGACGACCTGGTCGACGTGATCGCGTCCGGTCTCGGCCGCACCTGGGGCCCCCGGCACACCCGGCGGGCCGGTCTGCTCGCGGGCGGGCTGCTGGTGCTGCTCGGCGTCGTGCCGATGGCGGCCCTGGGCTCGCCGTGGTGGTCGTGGGGCCTGGCCGCGCTGCTGCTGGCGGCGGGCGTCACGTGCGCGCGGGCGTTCGGCGACGCGGGTGCGGGCGCGGTCGTGGCGGCGTCGGCGCTGCCGTTCGCCGGGCTCGGCGGCGTGCTGTTCGTCGGCGTCGGACCGGGCCTCGGCGCGCCGCACGTGCTGACGGCGTGCTCGGCGGTGGCGGTGGTGGCGGTGCTCGCGTTGATCGGCGTGGCGGAGAAGGCGGTGTGGTTCACCGGCGCGATCACGGCGGCGCTGCTCGGCGCGGGCGGCGCGTGGTTGGCGGCGGACGTGCTGACCGGCGTCGGAGCGGCCGCGGTGGTCGCGGGGGCGGCGCTGGTGTTCTCACCGCTGTGCGCGCCGTTGGCGATCCGGCTGGGCCGGGTGCCGTTGCCGACGTTGCCGCGCACGCCCGCCGACCTGCTCGCCGACCCGCCGCGACCGGCGCGTGCGGCGGTGCGCGAGGCGGTGGTGCGCGCCGACGGGCTGCTGACCGGGATGCTCGCGGGCTGCGCGGTCGTGGTGGTGGCGTGCGCGGTCCTGCTGACGCGCGGTGACGTGTGGGCGCAGGTGCTGCTGGGCGTGCTCGGGGTGGGGCTGTTGCTGCGCGCCCGGCTGTACCCGGCGGTGCGGCAACGGGGGCCGCTGCTCGGCGCCGGCGTCGCGGTGCTGGCGGCCCTGCCGACGGGACCGGCGGTGATCGGGCTCGGGGCGTTCGTGATCGTGGTGGGTCTGGTGAGGGTGAAGCGGAACGCGCGGCTGTCGCGGTACGCGGAGCTGCTGGAGGTCGTCGTGGTGATCTCGGTGGTGCCGGTGGTGTGCGCGGTGCTCGGCCTGTACGGGTACCTGCGCGGGTTGGGGGGCTGAGGCGTGGCGTCGAACCGGGATCAGGTGCAGGCGCAGCAGTTCCTGCTGCAACGCGTGGTGTCGGCGCTGGTCACCGGCGAGAGCGATCCCGAGCAGCCGCCGTTCCGCCGGTCGGTGGTGGCGGCGTTCGGGAGCATCGCGATCGCGGTGGTCGTGCTGGCGGGGTTCGGGGTGTACGGGATGGTGTCGCCTGGCGGCAGCACGGCGTGGCGCGGCGAGTTCGTGGTGGTGGAGGAGGAGACCGGCGCGCGGCACGTGTACCTGGACGGTCGGCTGCACCCGGTGGCGAACTACGTGTCGGCGTTGCTGGCGCTGGGCAAGCACGCGGACACGCGCACGGTGTCACGGGAGTCGTTGGCCGGTGTGCCGCGCGGTCCGCGGATCGGGATCGCGGACGCGCCCGACTCACTGCCCGGCCCGGCCCGGCTGCTCACCGGCGGCTGGACGATGTGCTCCCAGCCCCGCGCGGACGTCACCGGCGCCACCGTGAACGACTCGGTGCTCGTCGTCGGCGGCGGCGTCCCGGGCGGGCGGGCGCTGTCGTCGGAGGCGCTGCTGGTCGAGGTGCCGGACACCGGTGACCAGTACCTGCTCCTGCGTGGTTTCCGGCACCGGATCAAGGAGGCCGACGCGGTGGCGGTGGGTCTGGCGCTGCGGTCGCAGCCGCGGGCCAGGGTCGGTTCGGCGCTGGTCGACGTGCTGCCGGCGGGCGAGCCGATCGCGCCGATCGCGTTGCCGGACACCGGTGCGGCGTCCAAGGCGGCGCCGGGCGCGCGGATCGGCCAGTTGCTGGTGGTCGAGACGTCCGGTGGCGAGGTCCAGCACTACCTGGCCGAGGCGGAGGCGCTGCGGCCGATCTCGCAGTTGCAGTACGACGTCCAACGGGCCTTCCCGCCGACCGCCCAGGCCTACGACGGCGGGCAGCCGGTAGGCATCCCGCTGGGTCTGGTGGTGGCGGGCCAGGCGAAGCAGGGGCCGCCGGTGGCGACCGGGCCGGGCAAGCCGCCCACCACGCGGCCGGAGTTCGCCGCGGTGGACGGCTCGGCGCTGTGCGCGGCGTTCGACGGGGAGGGTGCGCCGCCCACGCTCGTGGTGGACCCCGACCTGCCGGACCCGGACCCCCTGATGACCGCCACCGCCCGCCGCACCGGAACGGGGACGCCGCTCGCCGACCGCGTCGTGGTGCCGCCGGGCCGTGCGGCGGTGGTCGAGGTGATGCCGGGCCCGGACGCCCCCGTGGGCACGGTGGCGCTGGTGACCGACCAGGGTCGCGCCCACTCGCTGGCGAGCCGTGAGCTGCTGGAAGTGCTGGGGTACGAGGACATCACACCCGTGCGGCTGCCGGTGAGCCTGGTCTCCCGCGTGCCGCACGGCTCCCCGCTCGACCCGGCCGCCGCCCTCCGCCGCGCCTGAGCCCCGACGACAGCACAGCGCACCGCCCGTCGCTCGTGGCGACGGGCGGTGCGGTGCGTCCCGGTCAGCGGCCGGTCAGGGGCGACCTCGGTTCCTCGGTCTGCCACAGCTCCTCGTCCAGCGCGTCCGCCTCGGCGGTCCGCCGCCGGTCGGTCCGGGTCGGCAGCACGCCACCGGTGCTCGCCCTGCCCCGCAACGCCTCCGGAACTCCCGGCGTGCCGACGCGCGCACGTCCCCGGCCGGCCGGCGGGCGTTGCGCCTCGCCCGGCTTCGGCTTGCCGGAAGCGGGCTGCGCGGCGCCCGACATCGGCGGCACCATCGGCGGCACGCCGCCCCGCGTCGCCGGCTGGGACGTCGACGTGGTGCCCGCCACCGGCAACGCGGGTGGTGGCGGCGGGGTCGAAGCGACGGCCGAGACCGTGCCCGGCTTCGCCGCCCGGGGGATCATCGGCACGCCCGACTGACCGGTCAGGCCCGCCCCTCCGACACCCCGCCCTCCGACACCCCGCCCGCCGACACCGCGTGCGGACAACGCCGGCGCGACGCCCGGCGGCGCGACCGGGAACTGCGGCAGCGCCGTGGTCGGACGGGTCTGCGGCAGGTCCACCGGCGGTGGCACGGACGGCGGTTTCGGCGGGGCCACCGCGCCACCGGACAGGGCCGGACCACCGGCCGCCCCACCGCCGGCAGCCGGACCACCGGCGGGAGCACCCGCCGCGCCGCCCGCCGGAGCACCGGCCGGACCGCCCGCGGGACCGCCACCGGGACCACCGGCCGGACCGCCACCGGGGCCGCCGCCCGTGGCCTCAGGACCACCACCGCCGCCCGCCGACGTGACGCCCGCGCCCTGCCCGGCCGCCTGGACGGCGTTCGTCGCCTCCGTGAACAGCCTGCCCAGCTCCGCCATCCGCGCCGCCGCCCGCTGCTGCAACTCCGCGAACTGGCCCTCGATGGACCCGGCGCCACCTGAGTTCAGGTCGGCCATCAACTGCTTCTGCGTCAGCAGGCACCTCGCGATGAACTCCTGCGCCTCCGGGATGTCCTCGACGAGCTTGTCCAACGCCACCCACGGCTGCGCCGCGTCGATCCGCGCGACCCACTCGGCCATCCCGCGCTCCGCCTTCGACGCCCGTGCCACGAACAGGTCACCAGCCTGATCCGTCCACTGTGGAGCGATGGTGGCGATCTCCTGGCCCAGCGACGCGCCGGACCTCGCCAGCTCGTCCCGCGCCTCCACCCACATCCGGCGCGCCAGCCGCAACCGCGGGAGGTGGCTGACCTCCTTGCGCACCATCGCGTCCATCTGCTCCAGCGACATCCCCGCGTAGCTCATGACATCCCCGCCGGCAACCGGCCGGGCCCACGACGCGTGATGCCCGCCAGGCGGGCCGCCTCGACGAACTCGGGCGCGGGCCCGAGCGGCGCGGTCTCGCCCGCCCGGACCAGCGCCTCGGCCGCGACGCCGTCCCCGCGCACGTAGTCCTCGGCGCACGCCAGCGCGATCTCCCGGCACCGGTCCAGCTCCTGGTCCACGGCGGTCAGGTACATGGTCAGCGCGGTGGTCGAGGCCTCGTCGGCCGCCTGGAACGGCGGGCACTCCAGCACCCCGCCGCCACAGCCCTCCGGCACCGCCAGCGACGCCACTCTCGTCAGGTCCAAGGGCCGTGGCCGGAACCCGGCCATGCCCTCGCTCGTCCCGTTGATCACCGATTACTCCCTCGGTCCGGATCTGCCACTTGCACCAGCGACGGCGCGCGCCGCCGGTCGACCAGCCGGCCGCGCCCCGGTGGCAGCGGCTCGGGTTTGAGGCCGCCGAGCAGCGGCCCCTCGTTGCGGTCGCCGGACAGCATCAGCCCCGGCGAACCGACGTCGCGCAGCCTGGCGACGAACGTCTCGAACAGCGCGCGCCCCGCACCACCGGTCCGCCGCGTGAGCACGACGTGCAGCCCGATGTCACGTCCCTGCGGCAGGTACGGCAGCAGCGCCAGCAACGGGTTGTCCAGGCCGGTCGCGACCAGGTCGTAGTCGTCCACCAGCACGAACAGCTCCGGTCCGGTCCACCAGTTCCGCGCGCGCAACCGCTCCGCCGTCACGTCCGGGCCGGGCAGCCGCGCCGCCATCGCCCGCGCCGCCTCCGACATCAGGTGCGTGGTGGTCGACGTGTCGCCGCCGTAGCCGAGCAGGTGGGTGTCCGGCACGTCGCCGACCAGGCCCCGCCGGTGGTCCACCACCAGCAGCCTGGCCTGCTCGGGCGTGCGGTTGGCCACGATCCGACGGGCCAGCAATCGCAGGAACGACGTCTTGCCGGACTCCGCGTCGCCCAGCACCAGGAAGTGCGCGTCGGCCGCGAAGTCCAGGTGCACCGGCCCCAGGTCGTGCTCGGCCACGCCGATCGCGAACCGCAGGTCCGAGTCGACCGCGGGCAGGTCGGCCTGCGCCACCCGGCCGGGCAGCAACCGCACCGGGGGCGCGGGCGGGCCGGGCCAGGCCGCGGCCACCGCGTCCACCAGCTCACCGAGCGCGGGCGTCGCGCTGTCCACGTCGGACCGGCCGTCGATCCGCGGCAGCGCCACCAGCAGGTGGTGCTTGCCCGGCGTGATGCCGCGCCCCGGCGCGCCCTCGGGCACCGCGGCCGCGCTGCGCCGGTCCACCACGCTGTCCATCGGGTCGCCCAACCGCAGCTCCACCCGGCTGCCGAACAGGTCCCGGATGCCCGGCCGCAGGTCGAACGGCCGCGCGCACGCGCCCACCACGTGCACCCCGAACGACAACCCGCGCGTCGCGATGTCGGAGACCACGTCCTCCAGGTCCTCGAACTCCTTGCGCAACGTCTGCCAGCCGTCGATCACCAGGAACACGTCGCCGTGCGGCTCGTCCGCGAACCGCCCCACGCGCCGCAGCGCCCGGAACCCCGCGATGCCGTCCACGTCGTGCTCGGCGAACAGCCGCTCCCGCCGTTCCAGCACCGCGGCCACCTCGGCCACGGTCCGCCGCACGGCGCCCGCCTGCTGCCGGCCCGCCACCCCGCCGACGTGCGGCAGCCCGCGCAACGCGCCCAGCAGCCCGCCGCCGAAGTCCAGGCAGTAGAACTGCGCCTCCGCCGGCGTGTGGGTCAGCGCCAGGCTCGCCACCACCGTCCGCAGCGCCGTGCTGCGCCCGCTGCGCGGCCCGCCCACCACCAGCACGTGCCCGGCCGCGCCGGACAGGTCGAGCTCCAGCAGGTCGCGCCGCTGCTCGAACGGCCGGTCCACCAGGCCCACCACCGCGTGCAGCCCGCCGTTGCGCCGCGCGTCCACCGGGCACAGCCCGCGCACGGGATCCGTGCCGAGGGCCCCCACCAGTTCGTCCAAAGTGGACGGCCGGTCCAGCGGCGGCAGCCACACCTGGTGCGCGGGCGTGCCGCGACCGGCCAACCGGTCGACCAGGATGTCCAGCAGGCTCTCGCCCACCGCGTCCTCGTCCACCGGGTCCGCCACGGGCACGACCGGCGGCGCCACGTAGTCGGTGGTGAACAGCGCCATCCCCGGCACCTCGACCGAGCCCGCCGCCACACCCGTCCCGGGCCTGCGGTGCACCCCCGACACGTACGCCGACCGGAACCGCACCATCGGCTCCGTGCCGAACTTCAGGTAACCGTGGCCGGGCGCGCGGGGCAGGCTGAACGCGTCCGTGACGCCCAGCACGGTCCGGCTCTCCAGCTCCGAGAACGTGCGCAACCCGATCCGGTACGACAGGTGCGTGTCCAGCCCGCGCAACCGGCCCTCCTCCAACCGCTGGCTGGCCAGCAGCAGGTGCACGCCGAGCGACCGGCCCAACCGCCCGATCTGCACGAAGATGTCGACGAAATCGGGCTTGGCCGACAGCAGCTCGCTGAACTCGTCGCACACCACCAGCAGCGTCGGCACCTCGGGCAGCGGCGCGCCCGCCGCACGCGCCCGGTCGTAGTCGCGCAACGAGGCGAAGTTGCCCGCCGCGCGCAGCAGCTCCTGGCGGCGCACCAGCTCGCCGTTCACCGCGTCGGCCATCCGGTCGACCAGCGGCAGCTCGTCGACCAGGTTGGTGATCACCGCGCTGGTGTGCGGCAACCGGTCCAGGGTCGCGAACGTCGCGCCGCCCTTGAAGTCGATCAACGCGAAGTTCAGTGACTCGGGTGGGTGCGTCAGCGCCAGCCCCAGCACCAGGGTGCGCAGCAGCTCGCTCTTGCCCGACCCGGTCGCGCCGATGAGCAGCCCGTGCGGCCCCATGCCGTCCTGCGCGGACTCCTTCAGGTCCAGCTCGACCGGCGTGCCGTCCTCGCGGATGCCGAACAGGATGCGCAGCCGGTCCCGGTTGGGCCGCGGCTGCCAGTTCTCCCCCGGCTCGTAGGAGTACACCTCGCCCAGGTCGAGCAGGTCCTCCAGACCGGTGTCACCCGCCAGCGGCTGCTCGCCCGCGCTGCCCGCGGTCAGCCGCAACGGCGCCAGCTCACGGGCCAGCGCCTCGGCGGAGGGCAGGTCGAGCACGTCGGCGCGACCCAGCTCGACGTCGCCCTCCACCGTCCGCGCGCTCAGCACACCGTCCCCGGACACCTCCAACGCCAACGTCCCCCGCTCCGGCACGCGCGGCAGCGACGACGACAGGTCCAGCACGGTCACGCCCTCGACCCCGCCGCCGGTCATCAGGTGGTCCGAACCCGCGACCGCGCCGCCGTCCAGCACCACCACCAGGTGCGGCCCGGCCGTGCCCCGCGCGCCGTCGGGGTCGAACCGGGGCCGGTCGGCGAGCAGGTCGTCCAGCAACGCCTCCAGCGCGACCACGCCGGAGGTCACCAGCCGCACCGGTCCCACCGCGTCGGCGCGGTCGGGGTGCAGGGCGTGCGGCAGCCACTTGACCCACTCCCACAACGGCCGCCGGGCGTCGTCCGCGCACACCGCCACCCGCACGTCGTCCGGCGCCTGCAACACCGCCAGCTGCGCCAGCACCACCCGCGCCAACGCCACCGCGCGTTCCCGGTCGCCGCCGAGGTGGATCACGCCGAACCCCGCCAACGCCAGCGCCAGCGGCAGGTCGGCCACCGTCGCGTAGGTGGTCAGGAACCGCCGCAACGCCAAGGCGGACAACGGTTCCAGCCGCTCCAGCGGCACGGTGTCCGGCGGCACGAGGTCCAGCGCCGGGCTCTGCGGGCCGAGTCCGACGCGCACGACGGCGAAGTCCGCGTCGGACCGGCGCCTCTCCCACCGCCGGTCCGACGCGGCGAGCGTCAGCAGCGCGTCCGGCTCGGGGTGCAGGTGGGCCAGCGCGTCGCGCTGGCGGCGGATCGACCGGGTGACCCGCACCCGGTGCTGCGCGAGCTGCCGCAGGTACGACCGCCGGGCCTGCGCCATCTCCCGCTTGCTCGGACCGCTGTTGTTCAGCAACGACACCAGCACCATCGCCAGCATCGCCACGCCGAAGAGCCCGAACACGACGAACCGCAGCGCGCCGCTCGTGCCGCCGCCGAACACCAGCAGCATCGCCGCCATGATCGCCACCATCGGCAGCACCACGACCAGCTGCGTCCACGCGCGGGCGGCGGGCTGGGGCAGCTCGGGCGGCGCCTCCAGCACCAGCTCGCCGGACGGCATCTCCGGCGCGGGCCTGCGCCGGGGCCTCGTCACCACCACGGTCGCCACGCCGGCTCCCCCTTCGTCGGTGTCGGGACCGATGGTGGTGCCGGGTGGACGGTCGGCGGGCGGTGGTGGCAGGAACGTGCCGCGTGCCGCCGCCGGCCCCGCCCCGCGCGGTTCGCTTGGCAGCGCCGATCGGCAACCAGGGGAAAGGAGAACCGGAGTGCAGGACCAACTTCACGGTGTCACCGAGACACTGGAGCGGGCCGCCGCGATGGCGGCCACCGTGTCCGGTGACATCGAAGGGCACCGGGCGTCGCTGCGTCCCACCGTGGACGCGCTCAAGGGCGCGTGGGAGGGCACCGCGCGGCCCGCGTTCGACTCCGCGCACGCCCAGTGGGAGGCGGGCATCGCCCGGCTCACCACGGCGCTCAACAGCCTCGGCGAGAACACCAGGTTCTCCTCGAACACCTACCTCAACGCCGACCAGGCCTCGGCGTCCGGGCTGAACGCCGTGCAGGGCGCGAGCCCGTTCGGCGGCGCGCTCGGCTGACCGCCGAGCCGGACCAGGAGAGGAACGACATGCTCATCAAGGGCAACTTCGCCCAACTCGAAGGGCTCGCCGCGCAGATCGCCTCGACGATCGCCAGGGTCGAGCAGGAGATGGACACCTGGCGCACCACCGCCGGCGCCACCTCGGCGGACTGGCTCGACCAGGCGGGTGGCCAGTTCAGCGAGATCAGCGCCGCGTGGCACCAGGTGTCGACCGCGCAGCAGGCCATGCTGCAGGCGCTGCGCGGCGGGGTGGACAAGGCCAACGCCGAACTTCAGCAGGCACTCGGCTCGGCCGTGGCCCGGGTCGGCAGCACGGGAATCTGAGCAGGCACACGGAAAGGCCCCGACGCTCCCGGCGCCGGGGCCTTTCCACACCTCGACTTCCCGCACCTCACCTACTCCTCCCGCACCTCACCCACTCTTTCCGCAACCCGGCCGCCTTTTTCTCAATCTTGCAGAAGCCCTCGCGGCCCGACCGCCCTCCCCGCAATTCGACAGCCGCCGCCCCTATCCCCGCAGCCCCCGTCCCCATCCTCCGCAGCCACTGTTGCCTACCTCCGCAGCCGCCGTCCCCACACCTCAACGGGGGAACAGGAACACCTGATCCGGTACTTCTGCCGGAGGCGGCCCATCGGGCAACGGGTCGAGCCTGATCGGCGTCCACCGCCGACGGCGGCCATTCACCAGCACGAACGCGATCACGACAGCCGCGATCACCGCCCCGGCCGCCCACACAACCTGCCCACGCGCACCCGCCACCGCAGCCCGCCACCAAGCCCGCTCACGCGCCACGTCGGCATCCTCGACCGGCTTGACCACCACCGGCATGACCTCCGGCGTAGCCGAGGTCAACCCGTCGGTGACCGCCCGGTACGGGTTGACCACGCCGACCCCGTACGCGGCAGCCTCACCACGAGCCGGGCTCGCCGTCGCCAACAACCGACGCGCCACCTCCGGCGCCGTCAGCTCCGGCCACGCCGCCCGCACCAGCGCGGCCGTGCCCGCGACGAACGGCGCGGCGAAGCTCGTGCCCTGCCAGTACGTGTGCCCGCCCGCCCGGGTCGCGCCGGCCACCTCCTTGCCCGGCGCGACCAGGTCGACGTAGTCACCGAGCTGCGAGCCGGACACCCGGTCGCCCGCGATGTCGATCGCGCCGACGCCGAGCACACCGTCGTACGCCGCCGGGAACGACGCCAGCCGGACGCCACCGTCCTGCTGCCGGTTGCCCGCCGCCGCCACCACGAGCGCGTCCTTCGACACCGCGTGCGCCACGGCGTCCCGCACGTGCTGGTCGTCCTCCTGCCCGGACATCGACAAATTGATCACCTTCGCCCCCTGGTCCGCGGCGTACCGGATGCCACGCGCCAGCACGACGGGGTCGAGCGCGTTCACCGCGCCCGTGTCGTCCAAGTCCCGGTCCGCGACCCGCACCGGCAACACCCGCGCACCGGGCGCGACCCCGTGGAAGCCGACCCCCGCCACCGGATCGGCGGCGACGATGCTCGCCACCGCGGTGCCGTGCGAACCGCAGTCGAAGTCGCCGGGCAGGTCACCGACCAGGTAGAAGTCCTCGCCGCGCGCCACCTTCCCCGCCGCGCTCAACTGCGGGTGGTCGCGGTCGACCCCGGTGTCCACGACGGCGACCAGCACGCCGCCGCCGGTGCTGTGCGGCCACGCCCGCGTCACGTCGAGCGCCTGCTGCGCCCAGGGCAGCTCCTTGATCGGCGGTCGGGCGGGCTCGGGGTCGCGGCAGGCGCCCGGCGGCGGCGCGGCGTGGGCGTCCGGTGTGGACAGTGCCACGAACGCGACGGCCGCGAGCACAGCGCTGAGTCGTCTCACGGCCCCATCGTCGACACGGGACCCACCGCCCGCTCCCGACCTGGCCGGAAACGGCCACCCGCCAAGCGACCATTCCGCACCCACCGCCCGCACACCACCCCCACGACCACAAACCATCGGCCACCACCGGGGACCTGCAGCCGAACCCACCCCAGCCACCACCGACGCCCTGGAGCCGAACCACCCCGGACACCGCCGCACCGCACCGACACCAAGGACCAACCATCAAGCCCCGGGGCGCATGTCACCCGTCTCGTCGCACGGCAAGGTGTCCGCGCCGTGCACGTCGGCGTAGTCCTCGGCCATGTCGTCCGCGGCGGCGCGCATCGCGTCGGACGACACGCTGATCACCCCGGCGAACGGCCGGTCGACGTCCCGGATGAGCAGCAGGCTCAGGGTGAACAGCGTGGTCAGCACCACCAGCGTGGCGACCTCCACCGCGCGCTTGCGCGCGGGCAGGTTGAACGCGAACGCCATCACGGTGACCGCGAGCGTGACCACCATGAACCAGTAGAGGATCTCCGGGATCGCGGGCACCGACTGCGCCACCCGCTCACTGCGCGCCTCCGAACGCCGCGCGTCCGTCTCGACCAACGTCTCGAACAGCGGGTCCGCCGCCCCCAGCTGCTTGAACACCGCGCGGAACCGGGTGCTCCAGACGCTCGGCTTGGGCGACGTGCCCGAGCCCTCCTCCATGTTCGGCCACTCGTGGGTCAGCACGGCGCGGGCGTAGCAGACGGTCGAGCCCTGCAACGCCTGCCCGGCCGGCTCCGGCGCGAACTCGGAGACCTCGAAGAAGTGGTCGACCACGTTGGCCTCCACGCGCGCCGCCTCGTCCGCCGCGCTGTACGACTCGGCGGCCACCACCAGCACGAACGCCAGGAGCAGCACGGCCAGCGTCTCCATCGGGCTGGTCAGGTCGCTGTTGGTGATCGGCTCGCCGGGCTCGATGTGGCGGCGGCGCTTCAACAACCAGTTGAAGAACAGGCCCAGCGCCAGTGCGCAGACCGCGGCCGCAACGGTGGTGATCACCGTTCCAGAGGTAGACCCCGCCGCTGTCGCCGACAACTCGAACGGCGACAAGCACCCGTCCAGGTAACGACCGGATCACGAAACGGGGCCCGCACACGTGACCGGGGGTTGTGATGCAGCTCATGAGGACGCATGCTTGCGGCCGGTTGGGAGCGCTCCCAAGCAGCGCTCCGTGAGGAGTGGTCGAGTGAACAGCGGACCGAGACGACGGCGCGTCGGGCTGACCCTGGCGGCGACCGCCGTGTGCGTGTTGATCGGCGTCAGCGGTGCCGGTGCCGAGGGGACGGTGACGGCTTCGGGACCGCCGCACCTGCCCAAGGGCACGTCGTTCTACGTCGAACCGGACGGCAACGCGGCGCGACAGGCCGAGCAGTGGCGAGCCGAGGGGCGCACCGCGGACGCCGACCTGATGGCGGGCGTGGCCGCGCAGCCCACCGCGATCTGGTTCACCACGGCGGGCGCGGAGCAGGTGCGGCAGAACGTGCGCGACGTCGTGCGCGCCGCGCGGGCGAAGGACCAGGTGCCGGTGCTCGTGGCGTACTTCGTGCCCTACCGGGACTGCTCGCAGTGGTCCGCGGGCGGCGCGCGCAGCGAGCAGGAGTACAAGGAGTGGATCGACGCCTTCGCCGCCGGCATCGGTGACGAGAAGGCGGTCGTGGTGGTCGAGCCGGACGGCTTGGCCCTGCTGACCAGCGAGCCGTGGTGCACGATCGGGCCGGACGCCGAGCTGGTGCCCCAGCGGTTCCGCGAGATCAACCACGCGGTGGACACCCTCAAGCGCGGCAAGCACACCCGCGTCTACCTCGACGCCGGGCACTCCGCGTGGCAGGCGCTCAACGACTACGACGCGGGCTACGGCGAGCCGCGCCAGCAGCTGGGCATCGTCAACCGACTGCTCCAGGGCGGCGTCACGCGAGCGGACGGTTTCGCGCTCAACACCTCGAACTACCGCTTCACCGAGGACCTGGTGCAGTACGGCACGCGCGTCTCCAAGTGCATCCACCTGCGCACGAAGGCCGGCGCGACCACCTGCCCGGCCAACGACGAGCTGGACGCGATGCCCGTGCTCAAGGCGAAGATGACGCACTTCGTGCTGGACACGAGCCGCAACGGCCGCGGTCACTACACGCCCGGCGAGGGCGAGACCGACTGGTGCAACCCGCCGGGCCGGGGTCTCGGCGAACGTCCCACGGCGAACACCGGCGTCCCGCTGGTGGACGCGTTCCTGTGGATCAAGCGCCCCGGTGAGTCGGACGGCGAGTGCCAGGGCGGCCCGGCCGCCGGCCGCTGGTGGCCGGAGCAGGCGCTGGAACTGGCGAAGCTGGCCTCACCACCGCTGCGCTGACGTCGACGTCGGGGCCACCGGCCGCTGGTGGCCCCGACGCCGAACCACTCCTGCCACCGACGTCGACCCACCCCGCCACGGGTAACCTGTCCGGGTACGAACCTCCCGGCAGACCAGGGGTGACCGTGTTCAGCGTGCCTGAGGCGCGAGAAGAACTGACCAAGCTCCTGCCGGTGCTCACCGAGATCGTCGAGATCCGGGCGGACGCCGCCGAGCTGGCCGCCTCGCTCGAGGGCGGAGGCCCCACCGACCTCGGCGGCCTGCCCGAGCTGAAGGCCGCGCAGGCCCGACTGGACGACCTGATGACCACGGTGCAGGCCACCGGCGCCGAGCTGAAGGGCTTCGCACCACTACTGGTCGACTTCCCCTCCGAACTCGACGGCGTCCCGGTGCTGCTGTGCTGGATCGAAGGCGACCGAGGCCTCAACTGGTACCACCGGACCGACCTGGGCTTCGCCGGCCGCCGCCCCCTCCCCTAACCACTCACCTCCCCGCTCCACCACCGCTCCGACGCGCCCACACCCCTCCAGTCCACAACGGACAGGACGACGCAGAACCGGCGCACCCCCTCCCCGCTCCACCTCACCACAACGGACCCGCACCGCACCGACCGAAGTCCACTCACCTCAACCGCCGCACAGCGGACCCGCAACTCACCCACCTAGGCCCGATTTGACATGGGTTCAGGTGCCATAGGCTGGTCGAAGCCGGGCAGGCCTGGCGGACGCTTTTCCCGCCAGGCCTGCCCGGCTTTGGCCTGCCTGGGGTGCCCGTAAGGGCCCCATGTCA